>CAJJYO010000126.1 GCA_905197385.1 uncultured Collinsella sp. | reverse complement strand
AAGCCGATCCGGCCGAAACCTCAAAGCCAGCGGCATCGAGCTTAACGATGAGTTCCTCGGAGTCCATGCCGTCGACGTAGATTGAAACCATACCCGGCAGACGATCGGCCTGTGCGTAGTCGCCCATGGTGGCATGAATACGCGGATGGGCCGTAAGCGCGGCGTAGAGCTTGTCGGACAGGGCCTGCAGCGTCGCACGCTCCTGGGCCACGCGGGGCGCCAACGTGTGGGCGGCAGCGGCAAAAGCCAACTGCGTGCGCAGATCCTGCGTACCGGCACGACGGCCGGCTTCCTGTCCACCGCCAAAGATGCGCGGACGCAGCGGCGTGCGGGTCTTAACGTAAAGCGCGCCGGATGCCACAGGACCGCCAATCTTGTGGGCGGCGACGGACATGGCATCGACGCCCAACTCGGCGGCATCGAGCGGAATGTGCAGATACCCCTGGATGGCATCGGTGTGGAACAGGGCGCCCACGGTATGCGCGACCGCGGCAAGCTCGCGGATGGGCTGCACCACGCCGGTCTCGTTGTTGGCGACCATAATGCTCACGAGCGCCACGTCGTCGCCTAGCAGCTCGACAAGCGTGGTAGGCTCAATGTAGCCCGCGCGGCAGGGCTGCACCAGGTCGACGGTAAAGCCGGCGGCACGCAGCAGCGGCAGGTTATCCAGAATCGAATCGTGCTCGATCGCCGACACGATCACGCGGTCGCGCTTGCGATCGCGCTGACGAGCACCCTCGGCAAGTCCGAGGAGCGCCAGCTGGTTTGCTTCGGTACCGCCGTTGGTCAAGATAACCTCGGACGGACGGACGCGCGCGCCAAAGCTGCGGGCAATCTCGCGACGCGCCATTTCTAGGCGCGCAGCGGCCTTGCGGCCGAGCGAATGCAGCGAGTTGGGGTTGACGCCGGCAAGCTCGCTGTCGTCGTACTCGCGCTGCGCAAGGAGCGCCTCGGCGCGCATGGGCGTCGAGGCGGCATAGTCAAGATTCACGGGTATGCGGTTTTGACCTGCGGTCATAAGGGTTTATGCCTCCTGTGCAGCCTCGTTGCCCAGCTTCTGCAGCAGCGCAACCTCGGCGGCGGGATCTTCGGACTTAAATACGGCAGAACCGGCCACCAGGACATTTGCGCCGGCCTTGACGACCTCGGCGATGTTTTTGGAAGAGATGCCGCCGTCGACCTCGATCATGGGCGACACGCCGTGGCGCTCACACATGGCTTTGAGTTCGTGGAGCTTATGCAGAGTGCCCGGGATAAAGCTCTGGCCGCCAAAGCCCGGGTTCACGCTCATGAGCAGCACCATATCGACGACGTCGATGATGCTCTCGAGTACGCACACGGGGGTGGCGGGGTTGAGCACCACGCCAGCCTTGACGCCGCGCTGCTGCAGATGGGTGAGCGTGCGGTGCAGGTGCGTGGAAGCTTCGTAGTGCACGGTGATCATGTCGGCACCGGCGTCGGCATACCAATCGACTGTCTCGTCGGGGTTCGACACCATGAGGTGCGCGTCGACCGGTACATCGGTGGAGCGCTTGACGGCCTTAAGGATGTCGACGCCAAAGGTGAGGTTGCCGGTAAAGTGACCGTCCATAACGTCGAAGTGCACGTAGTCGGCACCGGCGATCTTGTCGAGTTCGCCCTTGAGGTTGGCCATGTCGGCCGAAAGGACGGACGGAGCGATTTTGATGGAACCCATGGTAGTAGCCTTTCTGCGCTAATCGGTGAGTCCGTAGAACTCTTGGGAGGGTACGCGGTCGGTAAGAATCTCGAGCGCCCTATCCAAAGTAACACCGTTGTAGAGCGTTTGCTCCACGGCAAAGGTGAGCGGAATGTCTACGCCCAGTGAACGGGCAAGCTCGCTCACGCTGCGGGCCGCGACGGCGCCCTCGACCACCATATGCGTGCGCGTCTGATACTCGTCGAGCGACACGCCGTGGGCAAACTCGTAGCCAAAGGTGCGGTTGCGCGAATGCTCCGAGGTGCAGGTGGCAATGAGGTCACCCATGCCGGCAAGTCCCATGCAGGTCATAGCTTGACCGCCGCGGGCATGCACCAGACGGCTAATCTCGGCCAGGCCGCGCGTCATGATGAGGGCGAGCGTGTTGTCGCCGGCACCGGTGCCGGCGGAGATGCCGCACACGATGGCGATAACGTTTTTCATGGCGCCGCAGACCTCGACACCGGTCATGTCCTGCGACAGGTAGATGCGGAAGGCCGTGGATAGGAGCAGGTTCTTAAAGGTCTCCCCTACCTGCGCGTCTTTGCTGGCGATGACGGCGGCAGAAAGTCCGCCGCGGCAGATCTCCTCGGCATGGTTGGGGCCCGAAAGCGCCGCGACACGTGCCTCGTTGCCGATCTCATTGGCGATGACCTCGCTCATGAGCAGGCCAGACTCGGGCTCAATACCCTTGGTGAGGCAGAGCACCGGGGTATCGGCGGCGATAAAGGGCGCTGCCCGATGGCACACGTCGCGCAAGTGCGTGGAGGGCACGGCAAAGATGATCGCATCGGCACCGTCGAGCGCCTGGGCGAGTTCGGTCGTTGCTACCACGTTGTTCGGCAGCTCGTAGCCCACAAGGTAGCGGGGGTTGCGGTGCTCACCGTTAATGCCGGCGGCCGTCTGCTCGCTATGGGCCCACATGGTCACGCGCACGGCTCGCGCGGCGGCAAGGCCGGCGACGGCGGTTCCCCACGAGCCAGAGCCAATCAGCGCAACATTCATGACTCTCTCCTACTTATCGTCGGGCTCGGTGACGCGCTTGGTAAACGAGAGCTTGGACTCCTTACCTGTCATGAGCTTTTTGATGTTCGTACGATGGGCCCACACCACAGTAATGCCGATCAGCGCCATGCAAAACTTAAGTCCGAGGCTGCTGTACGGAAAGACCGCGCAGGCAGCGATGGGAAGACCGATGGCCGCGGCAAGCGAGCCCACCGACACAAACTTGGTGATGGCGACGGCCACGATAAACATGCCCAGCAGCGAAAGTCCGATGGGCCAGTACCAGGCGAGGATGACGCCCAGACCAACTGCGATGCCCTTGCCGCCATGGAAGTTGAGGTAGGGCGAGAAGATATGGCCCCACACGGCTGCCAGGCAGATGACGCCGAGCATCCAGTCGCCGGCGGCACCGGGGGCCATAATGCTCACGGGGAAGCCATAGCCCAAGTCGGCAATGAGCGGACGCGCGATAAGGACGCAGATGGCGCCCTTAAGGCAGTCTAGCAGCAGCGTGAGCGCGGCCACTTTGGGGCCGGCCACGCGCAGGGCGTTGGTGGTGCCGATGTTGCCGGAGCCCGCCTTACGAATGTCCGTGTGGTTGAACACGCGGCCCAGGATCAGACCAAACGGAATCGCCCCGATAAAGAACGAGACCACGGCGCAGATGGCGGTCAGAAGAATCGGATTATGCATCCTTTTGCTCCTTCTTCCTAAAGAAGAGTCGAATGGGCGTGCCGGCAAAGTCGAAGGTCGAGCGCATGCGGTTCTCTACGTAGCGCTGGTAGGTGTCGTTGACCAGGTCGCTGTGGTTGACGAAGAACGTGAACGTCGGCGGGTTGACGCCCGTCTGGGTCACGTAGTGCATACGCAGGCGGCGCTTGCCGTCCACCACGGTATGACCGAACTCGCGCAGGTCGGTGAGGAACGTGTTGAGGCGTGAGGTGCTGATCTTCTGCGAGCGCGTCTTCTCGGCAGCGTCTACCATTGCCCAGATCTTCTCGACGCTGCGGCCAGTGAGGGCAGAGATGCGCAGGTACTGGGCCCAGGGAGCCATGACGCCCAGACGGCGGTCGATGGTCTCCATGCAGGCCTCGCGCTTACGGTCGTCGTCGAGCAGGTCCCACTTGTTGAGCAGCACCACGATGGCGCAACCGCGCTCGATGGCAAGGCCCATGACCTTCTGGTCCTGCTCGGTAACGCCCACGGAGGCGTCAACGACGAGCAGCGCCACGTCGGCGCGGTCGATGGCGCGCAGGCCGCGGACCATCGAGTAGTACTCGATGTTCTCGTACACGGTGCTCTTCTTACGGATGCCCGCAGTGTCGACCATGCGGTAGTGCTTGCCGTTGCGCTCGACGACCGTGTCGATGGCGTCGCGCGTGGTTCCGGCAATGTTGGACACGATGGAGCGGTCGGCGCCCAGGATGCGGTTGAACAGCGAGGACTTACCGGCGTTGGGGCGGCCGATGATGGCGACGTTCAGCGCGTCGGGGAACTCATCGGCGACCTCGTCCTCTTCCTCGGGAAGCAGGGCCACGATGTCGTCGAGCAGGTCGCCCGTGCCATGACCGTGCAGGGCCGAGAGCGGCGTGGGCTCACCGATGCCGAGCGAATAGAACTCCCAGATGCTGTCGTTCTCGCGATCGGGGTTGTCGAGCTTGTTTACCAGCAGAAAGACCGGCTTGTCGCAGCGCTTGAGCATGCGGGCGACCGACTCGTCCTCCTCGGTGACGCCGGTGCGGCCGTCGACCACAAACAGGATGACGGCGGCTTCCTCGGCGGCGGCGAGCGCCTGGTCGCGGATGGACGTGGCAAAGACGTCGTCGCTCTTGAGCGGCTCGATGCCGCCCGTGTCGACGATGGTGAACTCGCGGCCGTTCCAATCGGCCGTGTGATACGAGCGCTCGCGCGTGACACCGCGTGACTCGTGGACGATGGCGTCCGAGGTCTGGGCCAGGCGGTTAACGAGCGTGGACTTGCCCACGTTGGGGCGTCCGACGACGGCGACGATAGGTTTCATCTGCTCTCCTTTAATGGGTAGGGTCAGTGGAAGTGTTAGAGTCGGCAGGCACAATGCCAAGGATGTGCTCCAGGGTATCGAGCAGCTCATGCGGCATGGTCGACACCACATGAACCTCGGCGCCGCGACTGGTAAGGCTTGCGAGTAAATCGTCACGATGATACTCGTCAAGCGTCATGCCGTCAGCGTTGAACATGAGCTTAGGCACAAAGAGCATAACCCCAGAGAGATCCTGCGGCAGCTGCTCCAGAATGTCACACGCGACGATGAGGCCGGTCACGTCCACGTTGCCGCCGGAAACCACGCACACAGTCTTCTTGGTGGTGTCGACCTTGCCGGACATGCAGGCAGCCACAGGAGTAGCGCCAGCGCCCTCGGCAACAGTCTTCTGGACCTCCAGCAGAGCCAGAATAGCAGCGGCGATCTCGTCCTCGCTGACCGTAACGATC
>CAJJYO010000125.1 GCA_905197385.1 uncultured Collinsella sp. | reverse complement strand
CACGGACCGCAGGGGCCGGGGGGGCCGGCGGCCCAGAAGTTATCGTCCTCGCCCAGGCGGGAGATATGGTCCTCGGCAACGCCCAGAGAGCGCCACACGTCGTGGGTCTCGTCGTCCTCGGTAAAGACAGTAAAGTACAGGCGGTCGAGCGGCAGCTTGAACTCCTTGGTGATGAGCTCAAAGGCCCAGGCGCAAGCCTGCTCCTTGGAGACGCCGCCAAAGGAAAAGTCGCCGAGCATCTCGAAGAACGAGAGGTGACGGCCATCCTCGCCGATGCAGTCGATGTCGTTGGTGCGGACGCACTTCTGGCAGGAGATCGCGCCGATCTCCTTCATGGTCTTCTTGCCCTGGTAGTACTCCTTAAACTGATTCATGCCGGCGTTGGCAAGCAGCAGCGAGGGATCGTCGGGAACAAGGGACGAAGAAGGATAGAGCTTAAGACCGCGCTCCTCAAAGAAGTTGAGGAACTTGGAGCGGATCTCGGCCGTAGTCATTGACGGGTAGTCAGCACTCATAGAGGGAATCTCCTCGGTTTCACATCGAAACAGTTCAAACGTAACGATATTACCATCCCGCCGCGCCCATGCAAAAAAGAGGGCCGCCAAACAGCGACCCTCCAGCGAAAGTGCACGTTATTTAGGACCGAGCAATCCTTTGAAAAAAGGCTGCTGTAGAATTACATATAAGAATCACCCGAAAGGAGCGATCGATGAAAAGTAAACGATTTGTCCTGAATGCACTTCTGGTTGTAGCACTTTTAGCGCTCTTGGCCTTCTCATGCTGGTACGCAAACCAACCAGCATTTGGCTACGTATTATATGCAGTAATGTCCGGCGATAAAGCTTATTACACTCTACGCGCAATTGACGTTCTCTTTTTCTATGTAGCCGGCCCCTTATCAATCGCTTTGCTCGCGTTTCTTGTCATTTACAACTTCAAGAAACGTTAATAGGACCTATTTAGAATCCGAATCGTCCATGGAACCGTCGATGCCGGTTTTGGTGTCGTCGTCCGTATTGGAATCATCATCCTTGGCGAAGGGGTTCTTGAAGAAACCCGTCGCATCGGGCTGCAGCCCCGAGAGCTTGATCCAGGGATTATCGAGCTCGGGCTTGGGCATAGCCTTAGCCTCGGGCGCGGTCTCGTTGCCAATGAGCTCGGATCCATAGATGAACGTATCGTCTCCAAGCGCGTCGTAGGCGGCGACCGGGTTACCCTCGGCATCGCGATACGGCGTGCCCTTAAACACGGCACCGTCGTATGCCACGAGCTGGCGGCCAGTCTCATTCTCGAAGTAGTACACGAAGATACCCTTCAGAGCTGCGCACAGCGGAATGGCAATGACCATGCCGATGGGACCCATGAGTGCCGAACCAATAACGAGGGCCGTCAGACTCATGATGGGATGCACCTGGACCGAGCTTTGCATGACCTTGGGCGAAATGACGTTGTCGGTGACGTTTTGGGCCACCATGGTCACGATCAAAGTCCACAACGCCAGCATCGGGCTGAACATAAAGCCGAGCACCGTGGCAATCGCAGCACTCACCCAGGGGCCAACAACAGGAACCAAGTGCATAATGCCCGTAAAGATGGCCATGAGTGCCGCGTATGGATGGCCAATGAGCGTAAAGCCGATAAAAGCGAGGATGCCACCGCAGATGGACGTCACGACCATGCCACGCATATAACCGCCGACCGAGCGTGAAAGGATGGCGACCATAAAGCGGTACGAGGTCTCCTTTTCCTGACCAATGATGGTGCAGACCTCGTGGTGCATACGGGGGTAGTCGCAGGCCAACCAATAGGCAAGCACCAAGCCAAGGAAGATGACGAACAGCTGCGAGGCCGTATTGGTAATGAGCGGGAATACACCGCGACCGAGCTCAGCGGCAATCTGAGACACATACTTCGATGCCACGGTAACGAGCGAAGAAAGATTGTCGTCCAGATAATCCTTGAGCGGCGTGTTGTTGAGCGTCTTGGCATGCGAGATCAACTCGTTGAGATCGCCGCCCGCAACGCGAAGCTGCTCAGGCAGGCGGCTCAAGACTTCCATAATCTGACCGAGCAAAATAGGCGACAAGATGCAGACAACACCAACGAGCACGGCAACGACAACAATGAGCGCGATGAGCGAACCGATGCCACGACCGACGCCGTGATGCTCGAGCCAATTGGTGATCGGCGACATCACAAAAGCGATAATGGAACCGACAGCTAGAAACTCGATAACCGGCGCCAGGATACCCATAAGGTTAAAGATGAGAGCAGCAATAACAATGCAGCCGACAACAGCCCAAATGCGAAGCGTCAGAATACGGGTATCGCGCAGCGTGCGGTCGGTCTGTTGGGGGTGCTCACTCATGAACGAACCATCACTCCGTCGGGGTCGATCTTGTCCTGAATCTTCTTAAGGGTACGGCGCAGCAGGCGCGAGACTTGCACCTGCGAGATACCCAGCTTCTTGGCGATCTCGATCTGGGTCATGCCCTTCACAAAGCGCAGCTCGATCACCTCGCGTTCGCGCGGCGAGAAATCGCGGATGGCCTCCTCGATTACCAGGCGGTCATCGGTAAAGTCGAGCTCGTTGTCGTCATCGGCATAGCGGTCGAGAATCGAAGGGGCATCGTCGGAGTCGGACGCGCCAGGAGCCTCGATGGGCACCGAGGTATAGGCCGAAGACGACTCCATGGCCTCCAGCACCTCGTCGACAGTCACGTCCAGGTACTCAGCGATTTCTTCGACCTTAGGCGAGCGCTGCAACTCATTGGTGAGCTTGTCGGTAGCTTGGTTGACCTTTGCCGAGAGCTCCTGCAAGCGACGCGGAACGCGCACACTCCAGCCCTTGTCGCGGAAGTGACGCTTGATCTCACCCAAGATGGTGGGCGTGGCAAACGTGGTGAACTCGAGTCCGCGCTCGGGATCAAAGCGGTCGATTGCCTTGAGCAGGCCCAAATAGCCAACCTGCATCAGGTCGTCGAGCGGCTCACCGCGGTTCTTAAATTTGTTGGCAAGAAACCTTACCAGGTTCATATGGGACATGACGAGTTGCTCACGTGCGTCCGGATCACCGGTCTCTTTGTAGCGACGAAACAGCTCGCGGGTTTTCTCCTTGTCCCAAGCGGTCTTACCGCTCCGGGAACGTTCGGTCATATTAGATATCCGCCTTGAGGTCGAGGGAAAGCGTCAGGGGCGCCGCAGTCTTTTCGTAGGAATCGCACACGCTCGCCAAAATGAGCTCGGCATACACAGCAGCCTGGTCGTCCTCGTCCACAGTCGCCTGATCGCCAAAGGTAAAGGTCATGCCAACGTGAGACTCGTCGACATCGAATTTGATCGAGATGTCGTCGGAATCAACGGCCGTGCAGCCAAAGATGAAGGCCTCCTCGGCAGCCATACGGATGTCCTCGATGCGATCGACGGACATGGAGCACACCGACATTAGCCGCCGTCATACGCACAAGGCGAGCCAGACGCGGATCCCCGGCAACAATCAGCGTGATGGGGCAAGTTGCTTCGCTACTCATCGCAGGACTCCTCGGAGGTCTCGGCGGACGTGTAGGTGTAATACTGGGCTGCTTTAGCAGCAGGCTTCTGTGCATCATCGTCACCAGCAGCGACATCGCCCCCGGCTTCGCCAATCAGGACGCGCTCGGTCGGCTGCTCGGCTTCGGCGGCAGCGGAAAGCTTGTGCTCGGCGTCGGCCGCGGGAACCTTTACCTTGTTAAAGAGTTTCTGAACGGCACCGGCCGCAGAATCGGTCACGCTCGACACAGCATTGCTAGCCTCGGCCATGCTGCCCGTAACCTCGGAAATGTCGCGAACCACGGCTTCGACCTCTACGAGATTGGAGGTAAGTGCGTCGACGGCGGTCTTGCTCGACTTGAGGAGCGGCTCAACCTGCGCCAGCGCGGGGGTGAGCTCATCGACGGCGCCATCGAGCTTTGCCACCACGGGCTGAGCCTCGGCGATGGTGTTATTGAGATCGCTTACGGTCTTGTCGAGCGAATCAACGACGTTGCGGGTCTTGCGCAGCGTGAGCGCGAGCTCGATAACAGCCCACACGCCGGCAACGGCGAGCAGAAGCAGGGCGATTTGAATGGGACTCATACAAGCCTCCCGAAGGAATTGAAATACAGACGCTGTTCATGGTACCCCAAAGAAGGGGAAAGATACCCAAAGGGAATGCGCGAGATGGCAACGACCTACTTGGGCGCATTGCCGCTACGGTCGCGCTCGCTTTGCTCTACACGCCACTCTTCCCAGCCGCGGCCGGCAGGCTGCCAAAACGCGCCGTGCTCAAGCCCCTCGGGCAAATAACGCTGATCGACCCAGCCTTCGGCATAATCATGCGGATACTTATACACGCCGTACTCGTCGCTGCCCGGGCGATGACGATCGCGCAGATAACTCGGCACCTCGCGAAGCCCACTTGAATGAATATCGGCCAACGCCGCATCAATGGAAGACTCGCACGCGTTGGATTTAGGCGCCAGGCACACATAGAGCGCAGCCTGAGCCAGATTAATGCGGCACTCGGGATACCCAATGACCTCGGCAGACTTAAACGCGGCATGCGCCACCAAAAGCGCCTGCGGGTCGGCGTTGCCAACGTCCTCGGAAGCCTGGATCATAATGCGACGAGCGATGAACTTGGGGTCCTCACCCGCATCGATCATGCGCGCAAGCCAATAGATCGTGGCATCGGGGGCGCTACCACGCATGGACTTAATAAACGCGCTGATGATGTCGTAGTGCATGTCACCGTTTTTGTCATACGAAAAACCACGGCGCGGGTTGGCAATCTTCACTTCATCCACGGTGATGGGATAGCGCTCCCCCGCCGCCGGCGCTGGCGTTCCCTCGGTATCGGGACGCGTGACGGCAATCTCGCTCGCAAGCTCGAGTGTCGTAAGCGCCGATCGAGCGTCACCTGCAGCCAGCGTGCAGATGGTCTTAACCGTATCCTCATCGGCAGAGAACTTGCCGTTCAGGCCCTGCGGCGCCTCGAGCGCACGCTCGATAAGTGTGGCGATATCCTCGTCCTTTAAGTGCTCAAGCTCCACCACGCGACCGCGCGAGAGCAACGCCGAGTTGACCTCAAAGTACGGATTCTCCGTCGTGGCGCCAATCATAATGACGGTACGGTTCTCGACTGCATGCAGCAGGGCATCCTGCTGCGACTTGGAAAAGCGGTGAATCTCGTCGATGAAAAGAATGGT
>CAJJYO010000124.1 GCA_905197385.1 uncultured Collinsella sp. | reverse complement strand
GCTGCACCCATCCAGAGCACATCATGGTTGCCCCATTGAATATCGAGCGAATGATAGGTGAGCAGGCGGTCCATAATTTTGGCCGCGCCGCCGCCACGGTCGAAGATGTCGCCCACCAAGTGCAGGTGGTCGACGGCGAGGCGCTTGATGAGTGAAGCAAGCGACTCGATAAAGTCGTCGGCGCTGGCGGTCTCCAGAATGGATTCGATAATGCGCTCGTGATACCGCACGCGGTAGTTGTTCTCATCCGGATGCGTGTGCAGCAACTCGTCGATAATGTAGGCGTAATCGCGCGGGATGGCCTTACGCACCTTGGAGCGGGTATAACGGCTCGAAAGCGAGCGGGCAACCACAATGAGCTGGTCGAGCATGGTCTTGTACCAGGTGGGCGAGTCCTCGCGCCGGCTGCGGACAAGATCGATCTTCTCGCGCGGATAGTAGATGAGCGTGCACAGCTCGCCCTTTTCGTCAAAGGAGAGCGTGTCGCCAAAGATCTCGTCGACATGCTCGCGCACAACACCCGAGCAGTTGTTGAGGATGTGCATAAAGGCTTCGTATTCGCCATGCACATCGCTCATAAAATGCTCGGTGCCCTTGGGCAGGTTGAGGATGGCTGAGAGGTTGATGATTTCGGTGAATGCGGATTGCTCGGTGGGGAACTGTCTCGACAGCAGGCGCAGATACTTGAAGTCTTGCGGATTGCGATCGAATGCGACCATGAAGCACCTTCCGATGTGGTTGGTAAAACTGACAAACAGCGTCAAACGTTTATCAGTATGCGCCGCTTTTGTTTCGATTGGAGATGGGAGGTCAAATTGTTGGCCGAACGGTTTGGTAAATCGATTTAGTTGAGGTAGATATGGCGGTTGAATGGAGACGCGGGGTCGTTTTGCAGGCGCATGCCTCCTGGATCGATAGAGAGGATGACGGTAAAGATGTTCACTACCTTTGGTTCAATTTGGTAAATAGTGGACATTTGTACTGTATTCACGCTTGCTGTGCGATAATTTACGCAGTAATAAGTAAGGAGCCTCATATGAGTGATTTTGTCCTGACCTGTGAATCCGCCGCCGACCGAACCCGCGAGTTCTTTGAATCGCGCAATATCCCTGTCGTGTGTTTTCATTACGAGATCGACGATGTTGTCTATACGGACGATCTGTATCAGTCGATTGCGCCGGACGAGTTTTTTGCCCAGATTGCCGCGGGCGCCATGCCCAAGACGTCTCAGGTGAGCGTGGGTGAGTACGAGGAGTTTTGGGAGCCGTTTGTTGCCGAGGGTAAAGACGTGCTGCACCTGGCGTTGTCGTCGGGTATTTCGGGCACGTATGGATCGGCCTGCGTTGCGGCGCAGATGCTTGCGGATCGCTATCCCCAGGGCGGCAAGGTACGCGTCATCGACTCGCTGGCGGCGTCTTCGGGCTTTGGCCTGCTGGCGGAATGTGCCGCCGACGTTCGCGATAGCGGCGCTTCGCTCGACGAGACGGCCGCTTGGATTGAGGAGCATAAACTCAACCTGCACCACTGGTTCTTCTCGACCGATCTGTCGAGCTACCTGCGCGGCGGTCGCATTTCGGCCGCGAGCGCGATCATCGGCACGGCGCTCAAGATTTGCCCGCTTATGACGGTCGATTGCGAAGGTGAGCTGGCGCCGCGCGAGAAGATTCGCACCAAGAAGCGCGCGATCTCCGAGATGGCCAAGACCGTGATGGCGCATGTGCAGGACGGCGCGAACTATTCGGGCAAGTGCATCATGTCGCACTCGGCGTGCCGCGAGGACGCCGAGGCCGTTGCGGCACTGATAGAGGAACAGGTTCCGCAGCTCAAAGGCAAGATTGAGATCAATAGCATCGGTGCCCTGATTGGCTCGCATACCGGCCCCGGCACGGTGGCCGTCTTCTTTATGGGCGACAAGCGCGTGGATTAGCGTTTGTGGGCTGGCTGACGGTTTTAACGGCTGCGCCTGTCCCTCCTGACACTTGATAACAGGAAAAGGCCCGTCCCGTTGTTTGCGGGACGGGCCTTGCTGTTGCGGCTAGCGTTTCTTTCCGCGGAAGAAAAAGCCGTGCAGCGAGGGCTTGAGTCCGCGGTTGGCGCGACGTTCCTCGATATGATCGTGGATCGAAGCGACGCGTTCGATGACTTCGTCGGGGATCGGCACGTCGGGATTCATGTTCTCGACCTGGCTAACCTCGGCGGCGGCGACCTGGTCGATAATGGGCACATCGTCGCGCGAGATGACGGGCGTGGCGTCTTCTTTCATCTTGCGGTATCGCTGCATCATGTCGGTCTGAAGCTGCTGGGCCGAAGGCGGCGTCCAGATGATGGCGTTGGCGCCAGCGGCGATGGTTTCACGGATGCTCTCGGGCGTCTTGCCGCCCGGTGCGATGAGCGGCAGGTTGGGATAGTGCTCGCGCAGCTCGCGCAGGACCTGGGGCGTGTTTTTGCCGGCGGCGATGTTGAGAATCTTGGCTCCGGCGCGCACCTTGGCGTGAGCATCGTCGTCGCAGCGAACGACCGTGGCGATGACGGGGATGTCGGCGATGTTGGTGATGTGCTCGACCATCTCGGCAGTAGCGGGGGAGTTGACCACGCAGCCCGCCGCGCCCTGCATCTCGGATACGGCCGCCATCTGCACGGAACGCTTACCGGTGGTGGTGCCGCCGCCAACGCCCACAAAGACCGGGCACTCGGCAACAGTCAGCAACGCTTGCGTAATGGCGGGCTGCGGCGTGAAGGGGTAGACGGCAAACACGGCGTCGGCATTGGAGTTGCGGATGACCGCCACGTCGGTGGTGTAGATGAGCGATTTGATGCGGCGGCCAAAGAGCGTAAAGCCGCTGGCTCCCTCGATCTCATCGGGCATACGGAGGGCTGCCTTGCGCAGACGCCCGTCGATGGGCAGCGGCTCCATGGGCAAAAGGCCGTTGGGAGTTACGGCCACCTGGGGCTCGGTAAATTCGTCTGCAAGCTCAACCTCGGAGAAGTCGACCGAGGCGACGATGTCCTCGTGAACCTCGGCGGGAACATCGATGGGGGCTTGGTCGTTCGTCGCGGCAGGCGTCTCGAAGGAGCTGGTGCCGACAAAGGCGTCGACGCGCTCGTTCAAATCGTTGAGAGAATCCATGGCGGTCCGTTTCTATGCTGTGCGGTCGGCAGTGTACGACCGGCGTTGCGAGTGCTAAATCGTTTGACGAGTTGATTTTTCCCCGCTGCGCCATCCGTTAGACTGAAGGGCCGGCGAACGTGAAGGAGCTGTGGTGGCGGGAATCGAGGTGCTATCTTGAAAGTCCCGTTTAAAAGAGAGGTGACGCGGTATGGAATTGACAGCAATGTTTGGCTCGATTGGCCTGTGCGTGGGCGCAATCGTTGCCGCCGCGGTCATCTACTTTGTGGTCACGGCCATTAAGGGCAAAAGGGCCGAACGCAAGGAGCGCGCGATGCTTAAACAGCATCGCGACCAGCAGGGCAAACGCGCACAGAGATAGCTTGTTGAGTTTTTGATCCGTGCGCTAGCTGCGTTTTCGGATCAGGGCAATGTAGAAGCCCTCAAAATCGCGGCTAGGCGGAATGGTCAGCGTGCCGGGCATACCGTTGGCGATGGCCGAGACATGGCCGGCGGCGATGGCCTCGGTGAGGGCGTTGCACTCGATATGCGGCTCCTCGCCGGCATCCTGGGCGCGACGCGCTTCACTTTCGCTCGGTGTGCCGTCGAGGGGGATAAGCTCGCAATCCATGTGCTTGTCGAGGGCCTCTTGCAGGGCGTCCTCATTTTCCTGCGGCATGATCGAACAGGTGGAATAGACGAGCGTGCCGCCCGGTTTGAGGGCTCCCATGGCGCGGTCCAGAAGCGCGCGCTGCGAGCGGGCGCACTTGACGAGCAGCTGCTCGGTCAGGCCGCGCAGGCTTTTCTCGTTGCCGCTGATGACGGTGCCCGTGCCGGTGCAGGGGGCGTCGAGCAGGATACGGTCAAAGCGGAAGAACTCGTCAAGCTCGCGCGCGTCAATACGCATGACGGGCACGTTTTTGGCGCCCTGGCGGCCCAAGTTGGCCTCGAGCTTTTCGGCGCGGGGAATGCTCATCTCGCAGGCCGTGAGGTGTGCCTGGCCCTGGGTGAGGGCGGCGATCTGCGTTGTCTTGCCGCCGGGGGCTGCACACATGTCCAGGATGTCCTCGCCGGCCTGAGCGCCCAGCACGAGCGGCGGCATCATCGACGACAGGCTCTGCAGGTAGATCTTGCCGTCACGGTAGATGTCGAGGCCCCAAAGGTCGGAAACTTGGGCGTCGGGCAGGACGAAGGCATCCTGGTACCAGGCAACGGTTTGGTGGGCGATCCCGGCGGCGTCGAGTGCGGCGGCAATGCCCTCGGCGGTCGCCTTGAGCGTGTTGGCGCGCAGTGTGACCGGGCGCGTGGCTGCGGCGCCAAAGCCCTCGATCATGAGCTCGGCATCGGCAGGCGTATAGGCGCCGGCAACCGTATCGACCATAAAGCGCGGCAGGTCGGCGGCGGAGTGTTGGGCGGCAAGCCGGTCGGAAAGCTCGGCAGCGGCAAACTGCCTAAGCTTGAGCTCGGGCTTAACCTGCTTTTTTTGCTTACGACGACGCGGCTTGGACATCCGTCTTTCCTTCCCGTCCCAAATTGACTACTTTCCGGGCACGCCGCTGCTGGCGTGCTTTAGTACTGGCTCTCGTGCTTGCTAAAGAAGTCGAAGCGCGGGGGCAGCGGCTTTACGCGGTGCTCGCCGGGCTTCTCGCCCAGGCTCTCCACAAACTCGTCCGTGGAGGCAAAGATGTTGTCCCAGCTAAAGAAGGCGACCGGGTCGACGTCGAAGTACTCGCAGATGAGCTCGCAGCCGGCCGGGACGATGCCGTGCATGAGCACGGTTGCCACACGCAGCTCGGTGAAGGCGTCGACCAGGGGCTGCTTCATGGCGGCGTTGGCCGGCTCACCCTCGAGCTTGTTGGCGGCCTTGGAGGCATCGCTCCAGCGCTTGTTGGCGGCGCGCAGGTAGTCGTCGCACACGGCGAGCGCGCGGTGCGTCTCGAACTTGTACATGGCCTGCTCAAAGGCAAGGGCGGCCTGCTCGGCAGCCTCGACCACGGCAGCAGAGGCGGCGCCGGCCGGAATGCAGCCGTTGCGATAGGGGCTCTCGTCGCCCTCCTTGACGGCGACGCCGTAGAAGCAGCTGCGGGCCAGGCGGTTGAACACGTTCGTGAGCAGCGCGCCCTCTTTGAGCACCGGGTCG
>CAJJYO010000123.1 GCA_905197385.1 uncultured Collinsella sp. | reverse complement strand
AACGCCATTCCGTCGCAGTCTATCTGCGAGCTCGCGATTGCCGCCGATGAGCTGCCGGCGCCGGTCGAGAATGCTGACCGCCTGGAGATCACGGCTCTCGACAATGGTCATGTGCAGATTTTCGCCCACGGTATTGGCGGTCACGCCTCGATGCCCGAGGGGACGATCAATGCCGTCGGCCTGATCGTGTCGTATCTGCGCGAGGCCGAGGACGCGTTTGGTGCACGCGACGAGCGCCTGCTGACGCCTGCCGAGCACGAGTTCGTCAAGTTCCTGGCCTTTGTGCATGCGGATGCCTATGGTCGCGGCCTGGGTATCGACGCGACGAGCCCAGCGTTTGGCCCGCTTACCTGCAACGCTGGCGTCATCCGTGTGGCGGATGGCCATATCGAGCAGGTCATCGACGTGCGCTTCCCCGACAGCACGAGTGCCGATACCATCCGCGAGCAGCTCGAGCCGCTCGTGGGCCGTTTTGGCGTGACGTGCCGTGTGGGTCGTGCGAAGGTGCCGTTCTCGGTGTCTGCCGACGATCCGGCCGTGAAGGCGCTTATCGATACCTACAACGAGTTCACCGGCAAGCATGCCGAGCCCTTTGCCATGGGCGGCGGCACGTACGCGCGCAACTTTGCCCGCGCCGTCTCGTTTGGCCCCGAGGAGACCGGCCTGGAGCTGCCCGCATGGGGCGGCCAGATGCACGGCCCCAACGAGTGCGCCAACGAGGAACAGCTTAAACAGGCGCTCAAGATCTATATTGTTGCGATCCTCCGTTTGAATGAATTAGAGCTTTAAGGTCTCGCGGTTTCCCAATCTAAGTTGCGGTGGAATAGTTCCTAGAATGGGCCATTTGATGGCCAAGCAGGAACTATTTCACCGCAACTTTGTTTTTATTGGTGTAAAAGGCTGGCCATGTTTGGCGGCGGGTTTGTTATTCGTTTGTAAAGGCCGTGCTGCGCTTGCGGTAAGGGTCTATCAGATGCCCGTAAAAAACCGCAGTTGGCGCGGGCACTGCCCGATCGAGGCCGTATCTTTCCAAACAGCAAAGCGGGCAGGGTGCCCGCGAATCGCATGTATGAAAGGAAGATCATGCTCGATCAGGCTTATTCTCGTCGTCAGTTCCTCGGCCTCGCTGGTGGTCTTGCCAGCATCGTCGGTCTCGGTCTCGTTGGGTGCGGCGGCTCCGGCGCATCCGATGCCGCCGACAAGGGTAGCGCCGCTGCTGCCGAGTCCGTCTCCGGCGAGGTGACCTACGACGGTGCCTCTTCGTTCCAGGCTCTCGTCGAGGCCGCTGCCGAGAAGTTCATGGACGCCAACCCCGATGTCTCCGTCTCCGGCTCGGGTAACGGTTCGGGCAAGGGCCTGACCGCTGTCGCCGCCGGCACCGTCACCATCGGCAACTCCGACGTCTTCGCCGAGACCAAGCTTGAGGCCGATCAAGTCAAGAACCTCGTCGACCACGAGGTCGCCGTCGTGGGCATGGGCCCCGTCGTCTCCAAGAACGTCAAGGTCGACGACCTGTCCCTCGAGCAGCTCAAGGGTATCTTCTCCGGTCAGATTACCAACTGGAAGGAGGTCGGCGGCGACGACGCCACCATCGTCGTCCTCAACCGCAAGGCCGGCTCCGGTACCCGCGCCACCTTCGAGGCCGCCGTCTTTGGCGACGAGACCGTCGACTTTAAGGGCGACGCCGAGCTCGACAAGTCCGGCGACGTCCAGACTCAGATGGGCAGCACCGATAACGCCATCTCCTACCTCGACTTCTCGCACTTCGATGACTCCAAGTTCAACGCCATCAAGGTCGAGGGCGTCGAGCCCAAGAGCAAGAATGTCACTGATGACTCCTTCAAGATCTGGGCTACCGAGCACATGTACTGCTCCAAGGACGCCGACGAGGCCACCAAGGCCTTCCTGGAGTTCATGCTTTCCGACGACGTCCAGGGCAAGCTCGTCGAGGAGCAGGGCTTCATCCCCGTCTCTGCCATGAAGGTCGTCAAGGACGCCAGCGGCAAGGTCTCTGCTAAATAAGTAATCGCCCCGGAAAGGTTTGCAATGGCAAAACAGCTGCCAAAGCGCGACCTTGAGAACGTGGGCCTGGGCGTCACGGGCGCGTGCGTAGCGCTCGTGACGCTTGTCGTTGCCGCGCTCATCTTTATGGTCGCCCAAAAGGGCCTCTCGGCTTTTGTCAAGGACGGCGTCTCGGTCGTCGAGTTTTTCACCGGCACCAAGTGGGACCTGGCCAACACAGCCGAAAACGGCCTGCCCTATACCGGCGCCCTGCCCCTGATTGTCACCTCGTTTGCGGTCATGGTGCTCTCCACGCTTATCGCGCTGCCCATCGCCATCGGCTCTGCCATCTTTGCGGTCGAGATTAGCCCTAAGTTTGGCTCTAAGATCTTTCAGCCGCTCATTGAGCTTTTGACCGGCATCCCCTCGGTCGTCTTTGGCCTGATCGGTTTTCACGTGGTCGTCGGTCTTATGAAGAGCGTTTTCCACGTGAGCACGGGCCTGGGCATCTTGCCCGGCGCCATCGTGCTGGCGGTCATGATTCTGCCGACGATGACCACGCTTTCGGTCGATGGCCTGCGCGCCGTGCCCGACGGCTACCGCCAGGGCTCGCTCGCGCTGGGCTACACCCGCTGGCAGACCATCTGGCACGTGGTGCTCAAGTCCGCCATGCCGTCGCTCATGACCGCGGTTATCTTGGGCATGACCCGCGCCTTTGGCGAGACGCTCGCCGTGCGCATGGTCATCGGCGGCATCGAGGCCATGCCGACGTCGCTGCTGTCGCCGGCTTCGACCATCACCACCACGCTCACCACGTCCATGGCAGTCTATGCCGAGGGCTCGGCCCAAGACGATGTTCTGTGGGCGCTCGGCCTGCTGCTGATGGGCATGAGTCTCATCTTCATCCTGATCATCCACCTTATCGGCCGCAAGGGGGCGAAGGCTCGTGGCTAGCACGCGTATCCACATCGACGAGGCGAGGCTCGGGCGTGTCCAAAAGCAGGACCGCTTCGCCACGGGCGTGTTGACGGCGATCGTCGCCATCGTCATGCTCATCGTCGTCTCCATGGTGGCCTATATCCTGTTCGAGGGCATCTCGACGCTGTTCCAGCCGGGCTTTCTCACGGAGCCGTCGCGCGCCAACGGAACGCAGGGCGGCGTGCTCTACCAGCTGTTCGACTCGTTCTACCTGCTGCTGATCACCCTGATCATCTCGGTGCCCATCAGCCTGGGTGGCGCGGTCTTTTTGGTTGAGTACGCACCCGACGGACCCGTCCGCGACATTGCCTCCACCGCCATCGAGACGCTGTCCTCGCTGCCTTCCATCGTTGTCGGCATGTTCGGTTTTCTGGTGTTCTCGGTGCAGCTGGGCTGGAAGTACTCCATCATCTCCGGCGCCGTCGCGCTCACCATGTTCAATATCCCCATTCTGGTGCGCGTGATCCAGCAGGCGCTCGAGGACGTGCCGCAGGCCCAGCGCGATGCGTGCCTGGCCATGGGCCTCACCCGCTGGGAGGCCATGCTGCACATCCTGATTCCCGAGGCCATGCCCGCTATCGTGACCGGCATCGTGCTTTCGGCCGGCCGCGTCTTTGGCGAGGCCGCGGCGCTGCTCTTTACCTCGGGCATGAGCTCGCCGGTTCGCCTCAACTTCTTGAGCCTTAACCTGTCGAGCCCTACTTGCGCCTGGAACGTGTTCCGCCCCGGTGAGTCGCTCGCCGTGCATATCTACAAGATCTATGGCGAAGGCAGCCCCGAGGCCCAGCAGATCGTTTGGGGTACCGCGGCACTGCTGATGATTTGCGTGCTGCTGTTTAACGTAATCGCCCGCATTGTGGGCAAGCAACTGGCAAGGAAGATGACGGCCGAATGAGCGAGATGAATGTAACGCCCGCAACCGAAGCGGCATCGTCCGACACCCGGGACTTCCTGTCGAGCGTGGGGGAGAGCGAGAAGCGCGTGCGCGTGAGCGGCAAGGCCGTGAGCGACGAGGTTGTGCTCTCCACCAAGGACGTCAACGTGTACTATGGCGACCACCATGCACTGCACAATACGTCGCTCGACTTCCACAAGGGCGAGATCACGGCGCTCATTGGGCCTTCGGGCTGCGGTAAGTCGACCTTCTTGCGTAGCCTCAACCTCATGAATCGCGAGATTCGCGGCTGCCGCGTGGAGGGCGAGATCAACTATCGCGGGCGCAACGTGAACACCAAGACCGAAAACACCTACGAGCTGCGCCGTTCCATTGGCATGGTGTTCCAGCAGCCCAACCCGTTCCGCAAGTCCATTCGCGACAACATCACGTTTGCGCCCAAGCGCCACGGCATCACCGACCGTGACGAGCTCGACCGCATGGTCGAGGAAAGCTTACGCGGCGCGGCGCTGTGGGACGAGGTCAAAGACAAGCTCGATAAGAGCGCCTATGCGCTTTCGGGCGGTCAGCAGCAGCGTCTGTGCATCGCGCGCACGCTGGCGCTCAACCCCGACGTGATCCTGTTTGACGAGCCCTGCTCGGCGCTCGACCCCATCTCGACGTTGGCGATCGAGGACCTTATGTCGTCGATCGTTGCCGACCGCGCCATAGTCATCGTGACGCACAACATGGAGCAGGCGTCGCGCGTGTCCAACCGCACGGCGTTCTTCTACATGGGCGATATGGTCGAGTACGACGAGACTGACGAGATTTTCCAACGGCCCAAGGATAAGCGGCTGAATGATTACCTCACCGGCATGTTCTCCTAGTCCGGGACATGCTTGAGGCCCGCGGCGGCCACGGGTGCCGCGGGACTGATTGGAGAAGCGGGTCATCTCTTGTGGGAGATGGCCCGCCTTTTACTCTGCGACCGAAACGACCACCACAAAGGGGACAGGCGCCTTCGTGGTGGTTTGGGGTGGGGCTCGCTGCTATCATGGACAACGTTGAATTTCTACGAAGGAGCAGGGCATATGGCGATTCTTTTGGGATGCGATTCCGTCAGCCTAGAGTTTCCCACCAAGCATATTTTCGATAGCGTGACGCTCGGCGTGGGCGAGGGCGACCGCATTGGTATTGTCGGTAAAAACGGCGACGGCAAGTCGACGCTGCTGAGCGTGCTCGCTGGCACGCTGGAGCCCGACGACGGACGCGTGACGCACCGCCGCGGCACGACGATCGGTCTGCTCGGCCAAAAGGACAACCTGGTCGATACTGATACCGTGCATCATGCCGTTGTGGGCGACGCCCCCGAGTACGAGTGGGCGTCGAGCCCCCGCACG
>CAJJYO010000122.1 GCA_905197385.1 uncultured Collinsella sp. | reverse complement strand
CCGCTGCCGCACCTGCGGCCGGCGCATGGACCTGCAGCTGCGGCGCCACCAACACCGGCAAGTTCTGCTCCGAGTGCGGTAGTCCCGCACCCGCCCCGGCACCGGCCAAGTGGTTCTGCCCCAACTGCGGTAGCGAAAACGGTGGCAAGTTCTGCAGCAACTGCGGAACGCCCAGGCCCTAGCGCCCCTAACTGGTAATGAGCGGGGGATCCGCCGCCCCCGCATTTGCTTCTATGGGTTTCGTTCGATGAAGGAGGACACCATGAAGACAACGTTCAAAAAGTCCGCACTCGCATTTCTGACATGCGTCCTGGCGCTCGCCTTTGCCCTGACGGGCTGCAGCGGCGGCGGCAAAGACCCCAAGGCCAACTTCGTCGGCAGCTGGCAGTACTCGGGTGGAACCTTGGACGGCGAAGAGCTCACCGATGAGTACATGGATATGCTCAAGGAGTGGGGCCTCAACTGTATCCTGATCCTCGACGAAGACGGCACGGGCGTCCTCGACATGTTCCTTGAGGTCGCCGACCTGAAATGGGAGGCCAAGGACGCCACCACCGTAACGATTACCGCCGAAGATGAGTCGCACGACCTGAAGCTCAAGGACGACAAGCTCGTCCTGGAGGTGGACGGCGACAAGATTATCTTTACGAAGTCCGACAAGGATCTGTCCGGTACGGTGAAGAAGGATCGCGAGAACGCCGAGAAGGAAGAGGAGATCGATGAGGCCGTCGAAGACGACGACGTCCAGAGCATCGAAATCTCCCCCGCCGTCACCGTCGCCGATGACGACCTGTGCACCATCACCATCACCGAAAAGTTCAAGGACGACTGGGGCGACATCGGCTTTGTCGTCAACATCACCAACAAGAGCGACAAGGACCTGACCTTCTACGCTCCTTCCGGCAAGACCAACGTCAACGGCACCATGAAGGAACCCTGGTTCTCGGCTCACCTGATGCCCGGCACCAACGCCACCGAGGAATTCACGTTCTCGAGCGGCGAGCTTGACAGCCTTGACGACCTGGTCAACACGACCATCGGCATCGACGCCTACCTGACCGATTCCTACGAGGACGTCGCCTCCTACAGCGCAACCATCGCGTAACGGCACGTAACATCAGCCGCGGTTGGCGGACACATCCGCGCACATGTCAGGCGGGGCCGCAGGAGATAATCCTGCGGCCCCGCCGCTTTATGCCGATGCGTAACGAGCGCTAGCGCTCCATGTTGGGAACGATGCTGCCCTCGGTCACCGCATGCACGGCAAGGCGCATGATGTTGTCGTAGCCGGTCTTGCTTAGGATCTCCGAGATGCGGCGCTTGATGGTGCCCTCGCTCATAAACAGCTCGGCCGCGATCTCGCGGCGGCTCTTGCCCTCGCAGGCAAGGCGCAAAATCGACAGCTCAACATCGTCGAGTGCCGCCGTGCCCGAAAAAATGCTCTCGGGCGGCTTGGGAAACGTGCAATAGCCCGCCAGCATGGAGCGCATCACGGCGAACAGCTCGTCGATACCGACGTTCTTGTACACAAAGCTATCGACGCCCGCCTCGCGGGCCTGATCGACAAAGGTGATCTCGGGCATGCCGGTCATGATAATGATGCGACACTCGGGCAGCTGCTCCTTGATGCGCGCCGCCGCCACGATGCCGTTGGAATCATGCTCGGTGCATACGTCCATCAGTATCATGTCCGGACGCTCCTTGAGCGCAACGTCCAAGGCATCCGAGGCGTCGGCGATCGCGGCGACAACGGTCATGTCGGGCTGGTCACCGACGGAGCGCGCGAGGCTCTCGCGCAGAATGGCCTGGTCTTCGACTATAAGGACGCGGATCATGAGCTTCTCCTTTGGGACGTGTCGTTGGCGTTAAGCGGAATGGATACCGTAAGCGTAAAGGGCGGGGCGGCGTGGACCTCTAGGCTGCCACCCAGATCTTGCGCGACATGCCTCATACCTGGGATACCCGTTCCCTCGCGATACGATACGGGGGCCGGGGACCCGTCGTTAGAAATCGTCATGCGCGCGACGGCGCCAGCATCCGCCCCCTCCTGCCACAGACGCACGTGGACCCGATGCGCCTGCGCATGCTTGGTGGCATTGGTCGAGGCCTCACGGATAATCTGCAAAAATGCGGCGGCGACACGCGCGTCCTCAGGCAGCGCGCCCTCAACATCGATCTGCACACTCACCAGGCCAAAAGCATGGACGATATCACCCAGCTGCTCTGCAGGCTCGCTGGCACCGCCACTACGCAAATCGGCGGCGATTGAGCGCAGCAACGGGTCAATCTGCTCGAGCGACTCATCGTCCAGACGTCCCTCCTCCAAATAGCGATGAAGAATGGACAGGCGCTGCCCGATCACATCGTGGACGCGGGCACGCATACGTAGGTAGGCCGCATTGTCGGCAACCTTTTTAACTTCTTCGATCTGGGCCTGGAGCTCTTGGCCCGCAAGCTCAAGCAGGTGGTTGGCTTGCGCCAGGCGGTCGTAGGCATGTGCGTATTCCGTCACGTCCAGGCCTATAATGCGCTCAAAGAGGCGGCCCGAAACCATAACCTCGTCGTGCACAAATAGGCGAATCTCGGCGGGAGAAATCTCGATCACGGCGCGAGCATCACCAAAACGATCCAAGTTAATCCGCACACGGTTCCTACTGCTTTCGGGCATTTGCATGCTAAGTTTGCGCAGGTCGTTCCATGTGCCGCTCATGTCACCTAGATCGGTGGGCATATGAAGTTCCACTAGGTTTTTGCGCATGCAGCGGTTCATGAGCAGCGGACGGCCCCTCGGGTCCAGATACAGGATGCCCACGGGAATCACGTTGATGGTCTCGATCGTCGAGAACGCGGTGATATCCTCCTGGCGGTTATGGACGTCCATCAAGAGCGCCGCGATGGAACGGAACAGGAAGAACGCTCCCTCTGCGATAAGGACAACGGTCCACGCCGAGTCCATAACAACAACCATTGGCGGCGTTACGGCGGCAACGAGCAGCAGCTCAGTCAGCATGACGGGACGACGATAGCGCACCATAAGCACCACGCCATAGGCAAAGATCGCGGCATTGAGCCACAGCGCTCCGCCCATTGCCCTGGCGCAAACGCCAAGCGGCGCCAGCAGATACGAGCCAGACGACGCGAATAAGATGAGCGCCGAAATCATCAGGTGAAGCACAAGGCTCGCCTCGTAGGTGCAAATCACCTTACGGTTATAGGACGAGCGGCGCGATGAGATGAGCGGGACGTGGATCGTCTGCAGACACGCAGCCAGGGCAAAGACAACATCGAGCGCAACGATTTGGGGAAGGATGAGCGAAATCTGCATCGTCACTCACCCGCCCTCGGCATCAAAACGATCATGCGCAGCTGGCCGAGCTCGCCCTCAAGGCGGTATGCCACGTTGCGCCCTTGCAGAGCGCTTTCGAGCTCTTGCGCAGCGGGCGTCTGCGAAAGATCTTCATCATCGCTGGAAAAAGCGTGGCGCGCAGCTCGACACTGCATCGGTCATGGTCGCCCAAGTGATACATAAGCGCCGGATGGTCGGTGGTGTAGGCAAAAAACGCAAAGTCATACACGCAGTCGTACAGGGCGCTTACCGTACTGGCGTGCATCGGGCGCCGTATGGCGATAATCGAGGCGCAATCGATATCGATGGTGCGCAGGTCGCTTGCGAGCTCGTTGGCAATGAGCTGAATGCGGTCGCGATCAAAACCGCTCTCCCCGTGCTGTGCCAACGTGAGCGACCCCTTGCGCTTGCAATAGGCGACGAGCATCTTGGCGCGCTGCAGCATGCGGTAACGCTCGTGCGAAGACGCTTCGTCGGTCAACGGCGGCAGCGAGCTCAGCAGGTCGTACATCCCTTCGAGCGCACGGGCAAGCGCCTGGTCCACATCTTGGACCAGCAAGGTCTCGGCCTCTTGATCTGCCAGGTGCGTCTTAAGGTCGTAGTCGGCGGCGAGTAGCTCGTTTTGACGCTGCAGCTCCATGCGACGATGCGCCAGTTCACGGTTAAGCTCGTTGAGCTCCGACACGTCTTGGGCAAGCAGCGCCGATCCGCCCAGCAGTGGAAAGGCACGGTACATCACATCGGGATCGGACGCCACGGCAAAGGCATGGGCGCGGCCGTGCTCCTGGGTCCGCAACTCCTCGCGCACGCCTACCGGCATTGGCTTTGAAACTGGCGTGGCATAGACTTCCTGCAGGTCGCGCGTTAGAACTTTGAGGTCAAGCGGCAAGGTGTCGAAGATGCCGGCGATGTCGTGATACGACGGAATGACACCGCAATCGAGACAGATTTCCATCGCCACCACGCACAGGATGCAATAGACGAGCGAAAAGTTGAGCCTCCACGCCCAGGGCACACGCAACGCATACGAGATGGCAAAGAATGCGCCACCCAGCAGTACGAGCGCCGCCGTGCCCGAGAAACGCTGGATGCGAAAGGACGAGGACCGACCAACCAGGATAAAAAAGGCCACGAAGTCAAAGGCCGTCCACACGAGGACGGCGAAATAACCCCAGCCGTACGTGTAATCGTTGCTCCAGGTGTCGCTTGTACGGTCAAAGCGGAAGACCTGCTGGTGAAAATCGTTGGTGAGCACAAATCCGATAAGCAGGATGGCCACAATCCACAGCGCAGCGCAGTAGCGGCGACCCAGGCGGTGTTGCTCCAGGCCCGCAAGGCGCAGACCACACAACTGGTAGAGCAGCGGAATGAGCGTCATAGGCACGTAGTACAGGTACCACAGCACAGTGGCATAGAACGGCGTGAACGACTTGTACTTGAGAATGACTTCGATCATCCACAGGGCGCAGATGGTGGCGATGGCAACAAGGCGGCGGCGCAACACATAGTCCAAACAGCGCAGATAGACCGATACGCCCCAGATCGAAAATATAATTGCGGCGACAAGCAACGGGAGAGAGCTCGAGTGGACGAGCGCATCCACGACCTCTTCGGACACCTCGCTATAGGCGGGCACGGCATTGGAAAGCTTGGAATCGGAGGCGAACAACGCCGGCAAGACTGCCAAAAGTATAAGGAACAGCGCGGTGGTGACACCGGCGATAGCAAAGACGCGGTGGCGATATGCACGGTGCGTTATACCAACCAGGAATCGCGGCATGGCGAAGAGCCTGCCACCCCTGGGATCCGCCACGGGTGCGGATCGGGCGGCCGCGTGGCCGATATGTCGCTCGCGGGTACCCATAGTGCTTTTAGTGTACCGACAGGTGGGCCCAAAAAGCGGGCCACATGTCCCAAAATCCGCAGACGGCAAGGCGCCCGGCAGCCT
>CAJJYO010000121.1 GCA_905197385.1 uncultured Collinsella sp. | reverse complement strand
GAGGGCGTCTCTGAGGACATCGTTGCCGACCTGCGCGCCAACTTTGAGGGTGAGTGCTCCGAGGTCGGTATGTACCTGGCCATGGCTCGCGTCGCTCATCGCGAGGGCTATCCCGAGATCGGCCTGTACTGGGAGAAGGCTGCCCACGAGGAGGCCGAGCACGCCGCCAAGTTCGCTGAGCTCCTGGGCGAGGTCGTGACCGACTCCACCAAGAAGAACCTCGAGATGCGCGTTGAGGCCGAGAACGGCGCCACCGCCGGAAAGACTGATCTTGCCAAGCGCGCCAAGGCCGCTGGCCTCGATGCCATCCACGATACCGTGCACGAGATGGCTCGCGACGAGGCTCGTCACGGCAAGGCTTTCGCCGGCCTGCTCAAGCGCTACTTTGGCTAAGCCAACCGCTTGAGACATAACCTCTAGCTCGATGAGGCCCGGACCGTATTGGTTCGGGCCTTTTTCGTGCCTCACAAACTTGTTAACTACCTGAAATAGGACCGCCTTCGGCATAGGTTTCTCGTCAAAAACTAAGTGAGTAGACTTTTTGGAACTTGCCGAGCAGACCATCCGTATTGCTTTATAAAGTCGCAGGGAAATGACTTGTTTCAAAACGGCCTGGTCGCCATCAAGCCAAAAGTCTACTCACTTAGAACCGCAGCCGTCCACGATCGAACTGTTTTGTGTCTAACGGGCATCTTTCCGTCAATTACTCCCAATTTTGTCCAGTCAACGAATAGTTCAGACCGAAGTAATGTCTCAGCCCTTTGCTCATCTGAGCTTTTATCGCGATATTCAGCATCGAGCATCCTGCATACGGTCTTAACGATCGCGCGGAATCTACCCTCATCGGATATCTGTCTGTGTGTCAGGAGAAGTACATCGTAGCCCATGGCCTGAAGGGCCGTCATGCGGTCAGCGTCACGCAAGCCATCCCCTGCGCGTCCGTGCGAGGCCTTTCCCTGACATTCAATGGCCACCTGTCGCCTACCGTCCGGTGAAGAAAGAAGTAGGTCGATATATACACGGGACTTTCCCACAATCGCTCGAGCACTTGTGTTTAGCATCACTTCAACATTAAGCTCTATGCCGCAAAAACCTTCGCCTCCCAGGGATCGCGGCAGTGCAAGTAGCAAATACGCCTCGACCTCAAAAGGCGACGCGGCACCCAATGGAACGAGTTGCGATACCGCCATAAATCTATTGCCGTAACGCATCCCACAAACATCTGAACAAAAACGGTCAAGGTCTCCGCCCAAAACCAAAGCGTCTCGACGCCATAAATTTGAGGCGGTGCCGTCCTCGGACGGGCAGCGCGCCCAACCGAACGTTGTCGAAATCGCACCCGAATCAATTGCACGCGAAAGCTCCGTCTCAAGTAACGCCGGCAGGGCACACACCGCAAACAAGCCACACATCTCCGCCAATACCAAAAGAAGCTGAAGATCCGTCAGATGCCGTGACATGATGAATGCCGTCAGTAGAGGAGACGTAATCAAAAATCCATGCTCCGTTTCCAGCACGGATTCCCTGGGGAGCTCACCAAGAAACAGCCGCTGCCTAATGCTGGCAGGACAAGTCCGTTTGTTTCTCGTCCGAACCAATGTATGCAACGGAAAACCGAGCGCGACCGCAGCCGTCGGGTTGCGGGCGAGATCATATCGCTGCCGGTCTTCTTCCGGTCGTGGAAGCGGCGGACACAAAGCGCGGACTTGAGGAGGCAAACGCCAGTACCTAAAAGCCGATATGTCACAAAGTAGATCCTTCATAGGCACAGGAGAACACGAATTTCAACCCAGTCAGTCACGCATTGGCGCGAACGCACCAAAAATGGCGCCGAACGGACTGCCAAGTTTTCAACAGCCCTCCCAAACTGGCCAAAAGCTTGTCGAGAGCTGGACGAAGCCCTGTTGAAAACCCCATTTTTTTCTCATGCAGAAGCTTTACGCGGCAAGTGAGTAGACTTTTTTGAACATTCCGAGCAGGCCGGTCTTCCTGCTTTTCAAAACCGCAGGTAGATAGCTTGTTACAAAACTGCCTGGTCGCCAAAGTGCTAAAAGTCTACTCACTTAGATTGCAGAGTGCCCCCCATTAGCTGCAATTCCAAGGTAGTTAGTACTTTTGGACTCAGGTCGTCATACTGGACAAGAATATGAGTTGAGTTTTCAGGGGCAGATGCGCCATCGGCACACCAAAAACAGTCACCGATATCGATAAAAGGGATGCTCGAGCGCGTGAGGGCCCGTGCAATAGTGCTTCCGCCCGTTCCACGCTCCGCAACCACGGTACAGTAAAGGCCCGCGTCTGCATGCTCGATCGAGACCTCCCCTGCCGGAAATGCCTTCCGTACAAGCGCCATCAGGCCATCACGCGCCTCACGAGCACGAACGCGCACGCGGTTCACATGTCGCTCGTAATCACCCGATTCCAGCAAACGAGCCAAAGCGACCTGGTCAACAGAACTCACCGACGAGGCGTAAAAACCAAGGTTGCGCCTAAACCGCTCCATTAGCTCATCGGGCAGCACCATGTACGCTAGACGCAACGCCGATGACAGGCTCTTCGAAAACGTGTTGGTGTAGATAACCGACTGGGAGGCATCGATCGACGCGAGCGCGGGAATTGGCTTGCCGGCAAGGCGAAACTCACAATCAAAGTCATCTTCGATGAGGTACCGACCTGGTCGCTCGGCGGCCCAGCTCAGCAGCGCATAGCGACGCGCAATGCTCGTCACAAGACCGGTGGGATACTGATGGGACGGCATAAGGTGAAGGACATCGGTCCCAGTTTTCTGCAGAGCGCTCAGGTCCACGCCGTCGTCATCCAACGGGATATGTCGTACTTGGCAGCCCATAGCCTGATAGATGCGCGTCAGGCGCAAATAGCCCGGATCCTCAACGGCATACACCTTGTCCGCGCCAAGCAGCTGAACCAACATGGTATCGAGCAGCTGGGCGCCCGCACCGATAACAATGTTGTCGGGGTCGACATTCATACCCCTCGTCCCGCGCAGATGATGAGCAATTGCGCATCGTAGCCGAACGGTGCCCTGTACCGGTGCGGGCGAAAAGATCTCGCGCTCGTCTTCGGATGCCAGCGTCGCCCGCAGTGCGCTTTGCCAAAGCCGCGCCGCCTCCAAAGCGGAAGGAGAAAGTGCGTCGAATTGCTCGACCCGCCCGCGGACATCATGCGCGCTGGGGTCCACAGAGACGGCATCTCGGTCGATGCCCTCCGAAGCCAAAGGCAAAACCGGTGCATCCGGAAGCTCGCAAGCGTAGTAGCCACGCCGCGGCTTTGAGCAAATATAGCCCTCGGCAAGTAGCTGGCTATATGCATTCTCGATAGTAATGACACTGATTCCCAGATGACTGGCAAAGGCGCGCTTAGACGGCAAATGCTCCCCCGCCACAATGCGTCCAGCTACGATATCATCTCGAATTTGCTGGTAAACATACTCATAGAGCGATGCTTCGCCGCGTTTTTCCAAATTGTAGTCAAGCATGAGTTTGCCACCTGATCTTATCGAGCTGTTCAATCTGGTATTAGTCTGACCTTATTATTATCTCGAAAACTGAGTATTTCGCCATACCCAGCTCCCAGATAGGATGTTCCGTCAAGCAATGCACATGCCAACCAAGGGAGCAACCATGCCAGAACAGACCAGCAAGGCCGATCGCGTCAAACTCAATCGCGAGCTCGCGCAGATGCTCAAGGGCGGCGTCATCATGGACGTCACCACGCCCGAGCAGGCACGCGTCGCCGAAGAGGCGGGCGCCTGCGCCGTCATGGCACTCGAGCGCATTCCGGCCGACATCCGTGCCGCAGGCGGCGTCTCGCGCATGAGCGACCCCAAGATGATCAAGGGCATCCAGGAGGCCGTCTCCATCCCCGTCATGGCCAAGTGCCGCATCGGTCACATCGTCGAGGCGCAGGTCCTTCAGGCCATCGAGATCGACTACATCGATGAGTCCGAGGTTCTCTCCCCTGCCGATGACGTCTATCACATCGACAAGACCCAGTTTGACGTGCCGTTTGTCTGCGGCGCCCGCGATCTGGGCGAGGCGCTGCGCCGTGTTGCCGAGGGCGCCACGATGATCCGCACCAAGGGCGAGCCGGGCACGGGCGACGTCGTCCAGGCTGTACGCCACATGCGCAAGATCCAAAAGCAGATCCGTGACGTTGTTGCTCTGCGCGACGACGAGCTCTTTGAGGCAGCCAAGCAACTGCAGGTTCCGGTCGAGCTGGTGCGCGAGGTCCATGCCACGGGCAAGCTTCCCGTTGTGAACTTTGCCGCCGGCGGCGTAGCGACCCCTGCCGACGCCGCGCTGATGATGCAACTGGGCGCCGAGGGCGTCTTTGTCGGCTCGGGCATCTTTAAGAGCGGCGACCCCGCCAAGCGCGCCGCCGCCATCGTCAAGGCCGTGGCAAACTTCACCGATGCCAAGCTCATCGCCGAGCTTTCGGAGGACCTGGGCGAGGCCATGGTGGGCATCAACGCCGACGAGATCGAAATCATCATGGAGGAGCGCGGACGCTAGTCCGGCAGAAAGGATCGCACATGAGCGATTATGCAGACCAAACGGTCGCCGTGCTGGCGGTCCAAGGCGCATTTGCCGAGCACGAGGCAAGACTATCCGAGCTGGGCGCGCGCTGTATTGAGCTGAGGCAGGCGGCTGATTTGAAGCAGGACTTTGACCGTCTGGTACTTCCCGGCGGCGAGTCTACCGTTCAAGGGAAGCTGCTTGATGAGTTGGGCATGCTCAAGGAGCTTCGTGCCCGTATCGCTGAAGGCATGCCCGTCCTGGGCACCTGCGCCGGCCTGATTCTACTGGCTCACGATCTTGCCGCCCATGACGATAAGGGCACGCCGCGTTTGGCAACCATGGATGTACTTGTCGAGCGCAATGCCTACGGCAGGCAGCTCGGCAGCTTTCGAACCAAGGGGCAGGTAGCCGGCATCGACGGTGAAGTGCCGCTGACGTTTATCCGCGCGCCCCGCATCGTCGAGGTCCGCGGCGATGCCAAGGCCTTAGCGAAAGTCGACGGCCGTATCGTCGCCGCCCGTCAGGGCAACCAGCTCGGCGTAACCTTCCATCCTGAACTCGATGAAGACATCCGCCTCCACGAACTGTTCCTACAAATGTAGGCATCGAACTCAACAAACGAAACGAGAGTGGATAATCTCCCACTTTAAGCTTGGATGCAGGCTCAAACCGGGAGATCATCCACTCTTGTTCTATGTAGTCGTTTAAGAACGTCCCCAATGACTACAAGGAGTGTCCCAAGCTGCCGGCAGAAAAGGAACGTCCCTAACTGCCGCATCCGGAGCAAGACAACGCCGCAGGCAGAGGACGGACAGCGAGCGGGTCGCATTTGAGACAAGGTGACGTGAAACGAAAGG
>CAJJYO010000120.1 GCA_905197385.1 uncultured Collinsella sp. | reverse complement strand
GTCTTTGAGCGCGCAGCGAGTGCATCGGGGTCGCTGTGGTTCCCTGGCTTTATCGACTACGCGCGCGAGCGCACGATGACAGCTACGCCCGACGCCGCCTATCTGTCGCTCGGTAAAAAGGAAACCAAGACGCCCAACCGCATGATGCGGCACGTACTCGACGATACGCGCGCGATGGAAGAGCTGTTTATCGAGCGCGACATCCCAACAACGCTGGAGCTCAACCCCGGCAATCATTTTGCCCAAACTGACCTGCGCATGGCGCGCGGCATCCACTGGATACTGACGCATTAAAAATGGCGTCCACGCGTACATACGCATGGACGCCATTTTTAATTTGGCTGAACGCAGCTACTATTCAGTAGTCTCCTCAAACTCGGAAGTATCGAACTCAAAGTCATTACCGGGCAGGATGGCGTTGAGCACAATGCCCACCAGAGAGCCCACGGCAAGGCCCGAAAGCGAAATCGTCACGCCGCCCAGCTCCAGCACGATGGCCCCGGCGGTACTGTAGGCAATGCCGAGCGAAAGTACGAGCACCAGAGCCGCAACCAGCACATTGCGGTTGTTCTGGAAATCAACCTGGTTTTCGATAAGGTTGCGAACGCCCACGGCACTGATCATACCGTAGAGCACGAGCGACACGCCGCCGATTACACACGCCGGCATGGCAGCGATCACGGCAGCAAACTTGGGGCAGAACGAAAGCACGATGGCACAGCACGCGGCAATGCGAATCACGCGCGGGTCGAACACGCGCGTCAGGGCAAGCACGCCGGTGTTCTCGCCATACGTCGTATTGGCGGGAGCGGCAAAGAGCGATGCCAAGATGGTCGCCAGGCCATCGCCGAGCAGGGTACGGTGCAGACCGGGATCGGCGATATAGTTGCGTTCACAGGTGGAGCCGATGGCGGAGATATCGCCGATATGCTCGATCATAGTTGCAAAGGCCAGCGGCATGATGGTGATGATGGCCGTCGTGGCAAGACCGCTATCGAACTGCGGTCCAAAGAGCGCAAACACGGTGTTGTCCCACACGACGGGCAAGCCAACCCAGGGGGCGGCTGCGACGCCAGAGAAGTCAACCTCGCCCAACGCGGCCGCAACGGCATAGCTCACCACGACGCCCAGCAGAATCGGCACGATCTTAACCATGCCGCGGCCCCAGATGTTGCAGATGATGATCACGGCCACAGCGATAACGGCGACAAGCCAGTTGGTCTGACAGTTGGCAATGGCAGAGCTCGCTAGGATCAGGCCGATGGAAATGACGATGGGGCCGGTCACCACCGGCGGAAAGAAGCGCATGACACGTTTGGCGCCAAATGTGCGGAACAGCGCCGCCAGCGCCGGATAGAGCAGGCCGGCGCAGGCAACGCCCAGGCAAGCGTAGGGTAAAAGCTCGGCCTCGCCGTTGGGTGCAATGGCGGCATAACCCGCGATAAAGGCAAACGACGAGCCCAGAAACGCGGGCACCTTACCACGCGATAGAAAATGAAACAGCAGCGTGCCGATGCCGGCGAACAGAAGCGTCGCCGAAACGGAAAGGCCGGTGAGCACGGGCACGAGCACCGTGGCTCCGAACATCGCAAACATGTGTTGCAAACCCAACACGAACATGCGCGGGCGGCCGAGCGATGATGCATCGTAGATGGCATCGGTGACGGCGGGCGTCGAGGATTGGGACATGGAAGTCCTTTCATGATGGAAGGGCGATCAGGCATATCGGATAACCTGCCCGAACGATACGATCCGGACCATTGTACGCGATACGCAATGCCTCGCACGCGCCGTCACCTGCAAGCGGTAGCGTTACTTCCAAACGCGCTCGGCAATGCGCTTGACCAGCGCGATCTTTGCCCACTGTTCGTCCTCGGTCAGCTTGTTGCCAATCTCGCAGCTGGCAAAGCCGCACTGGGGCGACAGGTACAGGTTCTCGAGCGGCACGTACTTTGCGGCCTCGTGGATACGTTCGACGATAACGTCCTCGTCCTCAAGCTCAGCTGCCTTTGTAGTGACCAGTCCCAGCACCACCTTCTTGCCGGGGGCAACGTACTTAAGCGGCTCAAAACCACCGGCGCGCGGCGTGTCGAACTCCAGATAGAACGCATCGACATCCTCATGTGCGAACAGATACGGAGCGATAGGGTCGTAGCCGCCTTCAAAAGCGTAGGTGGAGTGGTAGTTGCCGCGGCACACGTGCGTGTTGATGACCAAATCGTCGGGCTTGCCCTCGATGGCGGCGTTGTTGAGCGCCACGCCCAGCTCGCTTACCTTTTGCAGGTCGACCGGGCTCATGCCGGTTTTGGCGACAAAATCGGTATCGCAGTAGATGCCCCAGGTGCAGTCATCAAACTGGATGTTGCGGCAGCCTGCTGCGTACAGGTCGGCGATCACCGTGCGATAAGCGGCTGCAATGGCGTCGGCAAGTTCCTCATCGGTCTTATAGACAGCGCGCAGGCTCTCCTGCTGGCCATCGCAGCGATCGAGCGTGACCTCAGAGAACGTCTGGATCGGCGCCGGAATGGTCTGGCGTGCGACCTGGCCCTCCTCCTCAAGCGCCTTGACGAACTTAAAATGCTCGACGAACGGGTGGTTCTCGCCGCTAATGGGACCGGTAACCACGGCGGTGTCGGCCGTCGTCTCCTCGTCATGGAACATATAACCCGTGCGTGAGGTGCGGCGCTCAATGCCGTTAAGGCCCCACATAAAATCGAGGTGCCAGTAGCTGCGGCGGAACTCGCCATCGGTGATCACCTGCAGGCCGGCGGCCTTCTGCTTGGCCACCAAATCGCGAATGGCATCGTCCTCGACGGCCTTAAGGCCGGAAGCGTCGAGTTTACCCGCGACATAGGCGGCACGGGCGTCCTTTACAGCCTGCGGACGAAGAAAGCTGCCGACGATATCGGCGCGAAACGGCGCGTTCGGTTGAATCGAAGTGCTCATAGATATCTCCCTTTGCATTGGTTGCTTTACTGGGACAGAGTATGAGCGCTCATATGACCATCGTAAAATATACGTTTATAACAGTTTGATATAGATGTTTCCTATATCAGTCTGGACTGTCATAAAGAGACTTGAACCGTGCGGAGCACAGCAGCCTAGATATGCTGACGAATCGCGTCGATATAGGCCCGACCGTAGCGCGTAAGCGTCGTGTTCTTGCGCGTGATGATGCCAATCTCCATGTACTCGTCCACGTCGAGCGGAATCGAGATAATGCCGGGGCCGTTGAGCTCGTGGCTGATCACGCCCGAGCATACCGTGTAGCCGTTGAGGCCCATGGCCAAATTGAACAACGTCGCACGGTCGCGCACGCGGATATTTTTGCGACGCTCGAACGTCGAGGTCAGCTCCTCGGAATAGTAAAACGAGTTGTAGCTGCCCTGCTCGTAGGACAGGAACGGGTAGTCTTCCAGGTCCTCGAGCGTCACGCTGGAGCGGTCCGCCAGCGGATGGTCGGCGCAGACGAAGACATGCGGCGTGGCGCAGAAGAGTCCTTCGAACACGAGCTCGTTGGCCACCAGCATGCGCTCGATGACCTCGCGGTTATGCTCGGATAAGTACAGGATGCCCAGTTCGCTTTTCATATGCGCGACATCCTCGATAATCTCGTGAGTCTGCTCCTCGCGCAGGGTGAAGTCGTAACGCGCGGCATCGAACTCGCGGATCACGTCGACAAACGCGTTGACGGCAAAGGAATAATGCTGGCAGCTCACACTAAAGTGCGGCACCTGCTCGGATGCGCCCTTGTACTTGCCCTCGAGCAGGTCGGCCTGGTCGAGTACCTGGCGCGCATAGCCCAAGAAGGTCTCGCCTTCCTCGGACACAATGACGCCCTTGTTGGTGCGCTCAAAGATGTGCACACCCATCTCGTTTTCGAGATCGCGAATCGACGCGGTAATCGAAGGCTGCGACACAAAGAGACGGCGCGAGGCCTCGGTAATGCTGCCGCATTCGGCAACTTTGACGACATATCTGAGCTGCTGGAGCTTCATGGCTGTCTCCTTAGCTGTTCGCGAAATTCGCGTCGGCTGCACCCTCCTGACGCATAAACGGCGGCATCTCCCCCGTCGCGGCGCAGGCGGCAATCTGATGCAGAGCCCCGGCGACCGCATCATCTGCCGCGGCGCCGATATGCCAGCGCGCGGCAGCCGTGACGGCCTCATTGGCATTGGCGACTGCAACGGAGTTGGGAACGGCATCGATCATGGGCAGATCGTTATCGGAATCGCCAAATACGGCCACCTCGTCGGGCGTCAGGCCCAAGGCGCGCGCCAGCTCCAGCGCAGCGCAGCCCTTGTCCCAACCATCCGGAAGGATGTCGAACAGGCGCACTCGGTTGTTGGGAAACACAAGCGAGAGTTCCGGCACCTCAACGGCAACGCGCTCGCGTAGCTCCGCGAGCTCCTCACGCGAACGGGCACTCCAGATATTCGCCTTAAACACCGGCGCGCCATCGACGACGGGACGACACGGGGCCTCTTCGCCTTTGAGCCACGCATTGCCGCCCGACTCCATAGCGCGACGCACACGCTCGGGATTGCTCGTCACGCAATAGGCATCGTTGCCCCAAAAGTCATCGCCCAGGCTGTAGACTTTTAGAAATGTATCGTCGGTCTCTTGCTCCAGATAGTCAGCCAAACGCATCAGAGCATCGTTGTCGATTGCGCGCGAAGCGACTACTTCGCCGTCGACAAACATCACCTGGCCGTTACAGAACGCACCGGTCGAAAAACACTCGGAACGGTTTTTGAACATCCAGCCCATCGCGGACGGCTGACGACCCGAAACCGGCCCAAAGTGCAGACCCGCCGCCTGCATGGCATGAACACCCTCAATGGCGTAGTCGCTGGCGCCGTCATGCCCGGCTGGAATCAGTGTATCGTCCATATCGGTCAGCACAAGTTTAATCATAAGGCCCCCATTCGTATCGGTCCTACCTATTGTAACGACCTGCCAAAATAAACCTGCCCCTTTTTGGCAGGTGCGCTAGTATAGGGAACAACAGATTCGATGCGGGAGTGCCGGCGGTGCAAACCACAAGGCTGAGAGGGCATGGGGCCCAATCCTTTGAACCTGTCAGTTAATGCTGGCGTAGGGAGCATGCCGCCTTTACAGGGGCGCTGTCTATGCACAGCGCCCCTTTTCTATGCCAAGGAGGCATGTGCAGTGATTGATTCGGAACAGCTTAAGCAACATATGGTCAAGGCCGTAGAGGAAATTCGCGCCACCAATCCGATGGCCGGCTCCATCACCAACACGGTGACGATTGACTTTGTCGCCAACGCACAGCTCGCCGTGGGCGGATCGGCCGCCATGGTCTATCTGCCCGACGAGGGCGAAGCGCTCGTTGCCGGCGGCGGCGGCATCTATCTCAACATGGGGCCGCTCTTCCCTAT
>CAJJYO010000119.1 GCA_905197385.1 uncultured Collinsella sp. | reverse complement strand
CCGTCACACAGCGCGAGCTCCCCCGCCACCGTCAGCACACGGGCGATATGCACGTAGACGTTAAACGCATGATAGACACTGCGCTGATCAAACCCGCGACCCGCTGCCAACTCGGGCACGGCGGCGCAGATGAGCTCGGGATAGCGGAGCATCGCGTCTCCCCCATGACCGGTCGAAAGAATGCCCTCGAGCTCAATACCCACACGCTCACGCGCCACGGCATCGAGCAGCGGCGCGCACTCGGCAAGCGCACGCTTGGTCTCGGGCTCAATCATAAAGTCCAGACGGCAGGCAAAGCGCACCGCACGCAGCATGCGCAGGGCGTCCTCGTTAAAGCGACGCTTGGGATCGCCGACAGCGCGAATCAGCTTGCGCTCCAAGTCACCCTGGCCGTCGTAGCGGTCGACAAGCTCGCGCTCGGGATGCCAGGCCATGGCGTTGACGGTAAAGTCGCGGCGCGCCAGATCGTCCTCGAGCGAGGCGGCACGCTCCACACTCTGGGGATGGCGACCATCGGTGTAAAAGCCATCCAGACGGTACGTGGTGACCTCGATACGCTCGCCATCGGAAATAGCCGTGATTCCGCCAAATTTAATGCCCGACTCCACAACCGCGATGCCGGCGGCCTCGAGCGCCACTTTGGACTCCTGCCACAGGCCGCTACAGCACATATCAACATCATGGCTGGGGCACCCCATCAGGGCGTCGCGCACCCAACCGCCCACGTACCAAGCCTCAAGACCAGCCGCCTCAAGCGCGCGCAGGACGCGCAGGGACGCATCGGACGGTTGAGTACCGTTGAGCGAAACATTGCACATGCCTATGGCCTCCTGCGACTATCAAATTGGCTATCGATTGCGTCTGCAAGAAGTCTAGCAAGAAACAGCCTCCACTGCACACGCAAGTCCGATAAACAAAAACGCATCCATCCTAGTCTAAGACGGATGCGAAATAATCAAACTATTCAGACAAGGTGCCGGAACTAGCAGACCTGGCGAACCTCGATGTGCTTCTTATATTCGTCCACCTTGGCAAAATCACCCAGACCGGGGCACTCGACCACGTTGGCGCCAGTGGCCATCGAAAGGCGCAGGGCGTCCTCGACGCGCTCGGGGGCGTCGTGCCACACGGACAGGAAGGCAGCGAGCGAGGAATCGCCGGCGCACACCGTCGACAGCAGCTTGACGTCGAAGGTGCGGTTGGCAAACCAGATATGCTCGCCGTTGGAGAAGTACGCACCGGCGCCACCAAGGGTCAGCAGCACGTTCTTGGCGCCCTTGGCGTGCAGCTCGGCCATAGCGCCCTTGACGGACTCGTCGTCGCCACCGCTCACCTTGATGCCAAAGATGTCGAGCAGCTCGTCGTCATTGGGCTTGATCAGCAGTGGCTCCAGAGCAATGAGGTCTGCCAGCTGATGGCTCGAGATGTCGAGGACGAACTCGGCCCCCTTGGCCTTGACACGGCGCAGGACCTCGGCCAAGAAGCCCTCGGAAGTGTGGGGAGGCAGCGAGCCGCTGATGACCAGGCAGGTCATGTCATCGAGCGAATCGATAAGTTCAAACATCTCCTGCTCGTTGGCCTCATTGATGGCGGCACCGGCATTGACCATGTTGTACTCGGTGTCGGGACCGGCGTTGAGGAACACATTGACGCGCGTAATACCGTCGGTCCACACGGGCTTGACGGGCACGCCCAGGGCCTCGGCGCCCTTAACGATAAACTCACCCGAGAAGCCGGCGAAGAAACCTAGGATCGTGGTGTCGACACCATAGTGGTCAAGCGTAAACGAGACGTTGAGGCCTTTGCCGTTGGGCGTGTAGACGGCATTGCGGGTACGCGTGACGGTATTGGCAGTAAGGCCGTCGCAGGCGATGTTGTAATCAATGGCGGGATTAGCAGTGAGCGTGTAAATCATGAATGTTCCTTTCACGAAGCAACGTGTTAATGAAAGTATATTCCACGCATCGGTAAAAGGCTAGGACAACTCGGTGAACGGTGTGGAAGCGATGAAGTACGGCAGGACACCTCTCCCCCATGGCGGAACAAAAAAGGCGCCCCGGCCGAAACCGGGGCGCCGCATGCGCACGAATATGTCGCGTTTCGATTACTGACGATCGAGCTTGCGGACAGCAACGCGCTTGCTGTACTCGTCGACGTGACCGAAGTCACCAATGCCGACGGACTCGGCAACGTTGGCGCCGGTGGCCATAGCGAGCTTCATGGCCTCCTCGACGTTGTCGCGATCCCTGTACCACTTGTGCAGGAACGCAGCGAGGGTGCAGTCGCCGGCGCAGACGGAAGAGACCAGCTTGATGTTGAACTCACGCTTGGCGTACCAGATGTCCTCGCCGTTGGAGAAGTAAGCGTCGCCGCGGCTACCACGGGTGAGCAGCACGTTCTGAACGCCAGCGTCGTGAGCCATCTTCATGGCGACACGAACCTCGTCGTCGGTGTCGACCGGCACGCCGAAGATGGCCTTCATCTCGTGATGGTTCGGCTTGATGAGCAGCGGCTTCTTGTGAGCGAGCTCCTTGAGCTTGTCGGAGGACAGGTCCAGGACGACGTCAGCGCCACGAGCCTGAGCGTGCTCCATGACCTGAGCCAGGAAGTCGGGCGTAGCTTTGGGAGGCACGGAGCCGGAGACGATCAGGCACTCGAGATCGCCCGCGGTGTCCAGGATGTTGTAGAGCTCCTCCTGGTGCTGCGGCGTAATCGGGGCGCCGGGGTTCAGGATGCCGTACTCGTGCTGGCCATCGTTGACGTAGGTGTTAATGCGCGTGATACCGTCGGTCCAGACCGGGCGGCAGAGGCAACCCAGGTTCATGACCTCCTCGACGATGAACTTGCCCGTGAAGCCGGCGAAGAAGCCGAGCGCGACGGTGTCGACGCCCATCTTCTTAAAGGCGAAGGACACGTCGAGGCCCTTGCCGTTAGCCGTGTAGCTGGCCGAGCCGGTGCGGACGGTCTCGTCGGGCTCGAGCGGAGAGCTCGAAACCGTCATGTCGACAGCCGGGTTAGCGGTTAGCGTGTAGAACATTTACAGTACCCCCTGTATATGTGAGGGCCGCGTGGCCGGCCCATTCCAACCACGCGGTTACCTCTGATACCAAATTAGCGAGCTGCGGACTCGAGCAGTGCCTTGACCTCGGCGGCGGTGTTGCAGGCGAGTGCCTTCTCGGCGAGCTCGTCGCACTCGGCCTTGGTCCACTGGCTGATGGTCTTGCGGGCGCGCAGGATCGACGGAGCGCTCATCGAGAACTCCTCCAGGCCCCAGCTGATCAGCAGCGGCTCGAGCAGCGGATCGGCAGCGGCCTCGCCGCACATACCGACCATGATGCCGGCCTTCACGCCGCTCTCGATGATGTTCTTGAGCGAGCGGAGCACGGCGGGATAGTAAACCTGGTACAGGTTGGAGATGGTGTCGTTACCACGGTCGGCGCACATGGTGTAGCCGATCAGGTCGTTGGTGCCGATGGAGAAGAAGTCGGCAACCTCGGCCAGACGGTCTGCGAGCAGCGAAGCGGCGGGCGTCTCGACCATGATGCCGACCTCGATGTTCTCGTTGAACTTGCGCCCCTCTTCGGTAAGCTCGGCCTTGCACTGCTCGACGAGCTCCTTGACAGCCAAGACCTCCTCGACGCAGGTGACGAGCGGGATCATGATCTTGACGTCACCGAAGGCGCTAGCGCGCAGCAGAGCGCGGAGCTGGACCTTGTACTGGTCGGGATTGGCCAGGCAGTAACGCACGGCGCGGAAGCCCATGAAGGGGTTGTCTTCCTTGACCATATGCAGATACGGAATCTCCTTGTCGCCACCCACATCGAGCGTGCGGATGATGACCGGAGCGCCCTTGAGCGCGCTGGCGACCTTGCGGTAGGCGTTGAACTGCTCCTCCTCGGAAGGAAGCTCGGCAGAGTCCATGAACAGGAACTCGGAGCGGAACAGACCGATGGCCTCGGCGTCGTGATCGAGCGCGTTGGGCACGTCATCGGGGTTACCGATGTTGCAGGCGATGATCTTCTTGATGCCATCGGCAGTCACGGACGGCTTGCCACGGAAGGCCTCGAGGGCTGCCTTCTCGGCAGCAAAGGCCTCAGCCTTGGCGGTATAGGCGGCGAGCGTCTCCTCGTCGGGATCGGCCTCGACAACACCCTTGCCACCGTCGACGACAACGGTCATACCGTTACGAAGCGCGGTGCAGCTGTTAGAGACCGAAAGGACGGCCGGGATCTCGAGGGCACGCGCGATGATCGCGGAGTGCGACGTGCGGCCACCGGTCTCGGTGACGATACCGGCAACGTGGGCCTTATCGATCGTGGCGGTCATGGACGGCGTAAGGTCGTGCACGACAACGACGGTGTTCTCGGGCAGGACGGAAAGGTCGACGACCTCCTTGCCCAGCAGCTCGGCCAGAATACCGGTGCGGATGTCGGCGATGTCGGCCGCGCGCAGACGGAACATCTCGTCGTCCATGGACAGAAACATGTTCTCGAACATGGTCGAGGTGTCCATGAGCGCCTGCTCGGCGCAGGTGCCGCCGTCAATAGCGGCGTTAATGGCGTCGGTCATGCCCGGATCCTGAGCCAGGACAATGTGTCCGCTCATGATCTCGGCCTCGGCCTCGCCCACCGTCTCCTTCATGTGGTCGGCCTGAGCCTGAGTCTTCTCGCAGAAGACCGAAAGAGCAGCCTGATAGCGCTCTTTCTCTGCTGCCGAATCAGCGACCTCGTGCGGTTCAAACGTCAAGTCGGGATCGACGGCGACCATGACGGTGCCGATACCGATGCCCTCGGATGCGTTGACTCCCTGATACATTCCCATTCCTCTCTCCGTGTCATGTGATAAAGCGTTTTGCCATATCCATGACAAAAGAGCGCAGCTACCTTGAACAGGTCACTGCGCCCCCAAGTATGAACTTAATTGTTCAACATGCGACCCGTTTGAGTTCTACTCGCCAAGACCGCTCTTGATGAGCTCGATGGCAGCAGCCAGAGCCTCGGCCTCGTCGGCGCCGTCGCACTTGACCTCGACCTCGGTACCGCAAGGGATACCAGCAGCCATGAGGGCCATCGGGGACTTGCCGTTGACCTCCTTCTCGGGGGTGACGACCGTCACGTCACAGGCGTACTTGCCCATGGTGGAGGCGAACAGACCAGCCGGACGCATGTGCAGACCCTGAGGATTAACGAGGGTAGCCTTCTCAGAAACCATAATTGACTCCTTTTTGTGTTTAACCCCTGTCATGCATGTGGCAGGAGTCAGATTCACGACGTTGTTTATATTAACTCACATCAAACGGTTTTTCATTATGTTTCAGACGAATTATTGGACAGATGTGTTTGTCGTCCGCTTGCTCGCCGGGCGGGGCGATTAAGTTTGCTGCTCTACAGTCCTGCGCAAGACGGAAAGCACATTAAGTGCTTT
>CAJJYO010000118.1 GCA_905197385.1 uncultured Collinsella sp. | reverse complement strand
TTTTCCGGAGCCGTTGGGACCGACGATGACGGTCAGGCCCGGCTCAAATGACATATGGGCGCGGTCGGCAAACGACTTGAACCCTTTGAGCGTGAGGGACTTGAGATACACGGTTCCTCGCTTAAACAGGCTTCTTGTTGAGAATCACGCCGTTGGTGGTGTAGCCCATGCGGTCGAGCGCCTCGAGCGCAGCGGCTCCCTCGGCCTCCTTCTTGGAGGAACCGGTACCGCGGCCTTGGCGAATACCGTCGATGAGCACCACAGCGGTAAAGGTGGGCGCATGCGCGGGGCCCTCGGAGCCGACCAGCTTATACGCAGGAGGCTCGTGGCCGTCTGCCTGCACGCACTCCTGCAAGAACGACTTAGGGTTCGCGGGGTGCTCGGCACGCTCGGAAGCCAGGTGCGGCTTGAGCGTACGGTGGATAAAGTCCGCCGCAACGTCCCAGCCGGCATCCAGATACAGCGCACCCACGAGCGACTCGTAGACGTTCTCGAGCGCCGAGTGCAGGCCGCGGGCGCCGGTACCGGTCTCGGAGGCGCCAAAGATGATGATGTCGTCGATGCCCAGCTCATGCGACACCTCGGACAGCGTGGCGCCCGAGACAAGGGACACCTTCAGACGCGTGAGCTTGCCCTCGTCAAACTCGGGATAGGACTCAAAGAGCGAACGGGCCACCACGGCGCCCAAAATGGAATCGCCCAAAAACTCAAGGCGCTCATAGCTGGCAGAGACCGGCTGTCCCTCGACGGCCGAGGGATGTGTGAGCGCCGCGCGCAGCAGCACCTTGTTATTGAACTCATGGCCCAGAATCTCCTGGGCGCGCGTGAGTCGTTCAGACAAAGCCAAGACTTAGGCCTCCTTGGCGTTTTCAATCGCGTCGACGGCGTCGGCGACAGAGTTGAGCGACAGTAGGGTCTCGTCATCGATTTCGAGGTCGAACTCGTCCTCGATGGCCGTCACCAGCTGCAGACGCTCGAGCGAATCGGCATCGAGATCGTCAAAAGTGGTCTCGTCGCTAATGTCGGCGACATCGACACCCAGCACGTCAGCGGCGACTTCGGCGATCTTATCGAAGATTTCGGAGCGGTCCATAGCGCTTCCTCTCGTATGTCATGGAACACAACGCAACACGGCAATCGGAGCCGCGTTGCAATACGGCTCCGATTCTACCCCACACGGTACAGGTTGAGCCACGTAACGAGGCTCTTATAAAACGATACCGTCCATGGAATTGGCAACGTCCTGGACAAGCTCGGCGCGCACGGCCTGAGCCGCGGCAAGCGTACCGTTCTTGACAGCCTCGACCGACGTGGCACCGTGGCCGATCAACACGACGCCGCGCAGGCCCAGCAGGATCGCACCACCCTTGGCATCGCCCGAAAGCTTGGCCTTAATCTCGCGCATCTGCTTTTTGATGAGCAGCGCGGCGATCTTGGTGCCGAGGGAAGACATAAAGGCGCCCTTGAGCTCCTGCAGCAAAAACTTGGCAGCGCCCTCGGTGGCCTTGAGCGCGATGTTGCCCGACATGCCATCGGCGACCACGACGTCAAAATTGCCCGACGTAAGATCGGTGCCCTCGCAGTTGCCCACAAAGCCGGGAACAGCGGCCTTCATGGCCGGGAAGCACGACTTGGTGAAGTTGGAGCCCTTCTCGTCCTCGGTGCCATTGGCAAGCAGACCCACGCGAGGATGCTCAATGTCCAAAACCACACGGGCATAGGCAGAGCCCATCTGGGCGAAGCGCACCATATCGTCCACCGTGACATCGGGATTGGCGCCCATATCGCACAGCACCGTCAGGCCGCCGGCGCGATTAGGCAGCGCGTTGGTCAGGCACGGACGGACCGGCTGCTTCTTGCCCTCTGCCAAATACCTAAACGGCGTGACGTAGGCCGTGGCGGCAGCGGTCATGGCACCGGTCGAGCCGGCCGAGAAAAACGCGTCCGCATTGCCCTTCTTAATGGCACGGCATGCAAGCACGATCGAGGACTTGCGCTTAGTCATCACGGCACGGATGGGATCGTCCTCCATGCTGATGACGTCGGGGGCCTCCAAGGCCTCCACGCGGGCATGCGCTGCGGCAAAGGGGTTGACGATTTCGGCGGGACCGACGGCCAAGACCTCGATCTCGGAATCTGCCGCAAGCGCAGCCTCGATACCATCAAGGACAACCTGAGGCTTCTCGTCTCCGCCCACAACGTCTACACAAACGCGAACGTTACTCATTTCATATACTCCTTATACAAAAATGGCCGACTCATTGAGCCGGCCATTGTGGTTCCAGTTGGAACGGCATCGCATCCAGAGTATACAGTTACTCGGTAACGATAACCTCGCGGTCCTTGTAGAAACCGCAGCTGGGGCACACGTGATGCGGGAGCTTAACTGCGCCGCAACGGGGGCACGTGGACTGAGCCACAGCCGAGATCTTCATGTTGGCGGAACGACGGGTATGGGTGCGGATACGACCCTGCTTTTGTTTAGGTACGGGCATAGTGACCTTCCTTATGAACTATCCAGTGTGGCGATTACGCGCAAGTAGCGATACTACCACAGTTTTACTCGTCAAGCTTGAGATTCTTTAATGCTGCAAATGGATTTTCCGTGGCAGCGGCCCATTCGGTCTCTGCTTGGGCGGCACAATCGCATTGCTCGACGTTGAGATTGATGCCGCAGGTGGGGCAAAGGCCGCGGCAATCGGGCTTGCACAGGACAACGAACGGCGTGTCCATGACGACAGCGTCGTTGATGGGCTCACCCAGATCGACGATGCGATCCTCGCCCAGCAACTCGTAGCCGTCTTCGTAGGCCTCGGGGTCCTCGGGCTCATCAAAGAGGTAGAACTCCTCGATCTCGCCCGCGATATCAAACGAGGCGGGCTCCAGGCAGCGGTCGCACTCCCCGGTGGCGTGCGCGCGGACCATGCCAGAGAGAAGAACGCCGGTACCGGCGTTGGTAAAGACCACGTCGTAGGCAATGCCGTCCTGCAGCTGGTACTCTTTCTCGCCCACCATGTAGGTGGCGACATCGACCTTGCCGGTCAGCGGATATGAGTCTCCGGGAAACTCGAGCTGCTCGGAAAGATCGACGGTTACGCTCGGGAACTCAGCCATTACCACTGACCGTTCTGCTGGGCGGCACCCTCGTTGAGCTGCTGACGGCAACGGGTGACGGTGCCGGTCAGGCTCTTAAGGTTCTCCTCGAGGTGCGTAAAGACCTGCTCGGCGTAATCCTCGGCGGCATAGCGCGTCTCGCGCTCGTACTGCTGGGCACGGTCGCGGATGTCGTCGGCCTGCTGCTGGGCTAAGCGGACGATCTCCTGCTCACCGGCAATGGTGAGCGCCTGCTGTTGAGCATCGGCAATGATGGAATCGGCCTGAGCGGCGGCAGAAGCCATAAGCTCCTCACGCTCTTTGAGGATACGGCGGGACTTCTGCCACTCCTCGGGATAGCTCATGCGGATCTCATCGAGGATGTTAAAGAAGACGTCGGCGTCGATAACCTTCATCTGGGCGTTCTTGCCGAACGGCGTCTTAGCCTCTTCGATGAGCCCCTCGAGCTCGTCGACAAGACTCACGATCCTGTCGCCAGGAAAATTCTCGCCCGGCATCCGGTCTCCTTTCATAGGTAACATATCATCGTGTTAGTTTACCACATGCCACCAGGCAATAAAAAACGTCACGAAAAGCGATGTTTAAGCGCTTCGACCACGTTGGGCGGCACAAACGTCGATACGTCGCTCCCAAGCGACGCAATCTGGCGCACTACCGAGCTCGAGATGTAACCGTACTGCGGAGCACTCATGACAAAGATGGATTCCAGCTCGCTATCGAGGCGATAGTTGAGGTCGGCCTGCTGCAACTCATATTCAAAGTCGGTCATGGCGCGCAGACCCTTAACGACGGCACCCGCCCCCTGCTCACGTGCAAAGTCAACCAGCAGACCGGTGAAAGGCAGCACCTCGACGCCGTCCAGATCACCGAGGGCCTCGCGGGCCAGCGCCACGCGCTCGTCGAGCATAAAGGTGGTACCCACGCCGTTTTTACCCTGCGATTCGGCCACGGCGACAATCACGCTGGGAAAGATGCGGCGGGCTCTGCGAATCACGTCGATATGGCCAAAGGTGATGGGATCAAAGGTGCCCGGGACGATCACGCGGTTGATGGTGTCATTCATGGGTGTCCTCCGAAGGCGCATCCTCGTCAATTTCGTTCTCGTCAGCATGGTCGCTCTCGTCCTCGGCCGCCCAGCGCAGCAAGTCAACCGAGGTAATGCCGTAGCGCTTCTCTCGCACGGTCTTAAAACCAGCCGGATGGGCGCCCGCATCGGCTGCGGCATGCTCAAACAGGGCAAAGGCCCCGGGCGCCAGCAGTCCCTGCTGGGAAAGATTTTGCAGCAGCCCCTCGACCGGCTCGGCGCCAAACGCATACGGCGGATCGAGCAGGACCAGATCAAAAGGACCACCCGGCACGCGACCGCGCGAGGCTCGCCAGCACATCGCCGGTAACGACGCGCCAGCGCGAGCGGTCGCGGCACAGCGACTCGATATTCTTGGTGATCAGACGGGCGGCATTGCGATCGATCTCGAACGTGGTGAGCGAATGGGCGCCACGCGAGAGCATCTCGATTCCCAGGGCACCGGAGCCTCCAAAGGCGTCCAGCACGCGGACCTCGTCTAAATCGAAGTCGAACGCCGACATGACCATGGACGCGCATGCCTCGCGCACGCGATCGGTCGTGGGACGGGTGACATCGCGCCCGCGCGGCTCTTCGATCTTGCGGCCGCGCCATTCACCGCCGATGATTCTCATCCTCCGCTGACCTCCTTAAAGATATGTCGATAGCGTGTGGCGACCGCGTCGCGCAAGGGGCGCGTCGCCACGGAGTCAAGGTTGCAAGCATACCGCAAGAGCTCGACCGCGTCCAAATGGGCCCATTCGATAAGATCCTCGTCGGCGTCCAGGTCCACAAAGCGCAGGGTCACGCCGCCATGCTGGCGATAGCCCAGGATTTCGCCCTCGTGACGCAGACGCAGGTCCATCTGGGCGAGTGTAAAGCCATCCGAGGTCTTTTCGAGCGACTGGAGACGGTCTTGTGCCGCCGACGCGCCACCGTTGCCCTTGGAGTGCGTCATGACCAGGCAGGTGCCCGACACGCTGCCGCGGCCCACGCGACCGCGCAGCTGGTGCAGGGCCGCCAAGCCAAAGCGCTCGCCGTTCTCGATGACCATGACGGTGGCGTTGGGCACGTCAACACCCACCTCGACCACCGTGGTCGATACGAGCACATCGATCTCGCCGCGCTTGAAGGCATCGATCACGCGGTCCTTCTCCCCCGCCGGCATGCGGCCGTGAAGGCGTTCGATGGTAAGTCCCGGCAACGCAAGGCGCAGTCGGTCGAGCTCGGTTGCCGTATCGTGCAACGGCACGGGAACGGTCACGCGGCCCTCG
>CAJJYO010000117.1 GCA_905197385.1 uncultured Collinsella sp. | reverse complement strand
CCGATTTTGATCCAGCGGCCGGCGAGGGCATCGAGTGCAAGCGCGTCGCGTGCGAGGCTCCTCAGCATTTGAGTGAGGCGGCTGTGCCGTACCTGGTCCTGCGCCGCCGCGATGGCGAGAACGCGCCGCTCGTGCCGCGTCTGACGTCCGCCTCGCAGATTGAGGCGTACTCGACATGCCCGCTGTGCTGGTTCGTGTCGTATCGCGTGAAGCCCCAGTCCATCGACGCGGGCTTTGGCAACATGGAGAAGGGTAACTTTGTCCACGACGTGCTGGAGCACCTGCATGCCCGCCTGCCCCAGGAGGGCATGGAGCGCGTGACGCCCGAGAATCTGCCACGCGCTCAGGAGCTGCTGCGCGAGATCTTTGACGAGACGTTGGCCGAGCACGCCGGCAAGCGAGGCACGGAGGGCCCGCTGGTGCCGCTCTCTGCGGTGGAGGAGCGCCAGGTGGCCGAGATCTTGCCGCAGCTGGAGGGCGTGCTTGCCTACGAGTCCGAGGCACTTGCCCCCTTTGTCCCGCGCTACCTGGAGTTCGCCTTCAACGAGCTCAAGGTCGAGTATGCCGGTTGGCCGCTTGGCGGGCGTATCGACCGCGTGGACGTGGACGCCGAGAATCGTGCCGTGGTGATCGACTACAAGCATCGCACGGGCGTTGAGGAGTTTAAGCTCGCCGACCCTACGGTGCGCGACGAGGAATCGGGCACGGCGCCCATCGACGATCCGCGCTGGTTGCCGCCACATACCCAAACGCTCATCTATGCTCAGGCCATGCGCCGGGCGCTGGATTTGGACACCCGCGCGGCGCTCTACTTTTCGACCAAGGGCGGCAAGCCGGCGTTGCGCGGTGCCGCGAGCGCAGAGCTGCTCGAGGAAGAGCGCGGCGACGGTCGCATCCCGGGCCTTAAGAAAGGTTTCCCCGGCGAGGGTGGCAGCATGGACTTCGACGCCCTGCTCGATCGCGTGGAGGCCGGCATTGCCGAGCGCCTGCGCGAGCTCGAGGCGGGCGACGTTGCCGCCGTCGACCCGACGTCGGCTCAGGCCGCGCATGCACGCTGCTCGTATAACCACGAAGGAACGTTTGTAAGGAGGGACGTGTAGACCATGGATCTTTCGACTTTGATGCCGCAACAGCTGCAGATCGTCAAAACGCTCGACCGTCCGCTGTTTGTCTCGGCGGGCGCCGGTTCGGGCAAGACCTTTACCCTCACGCGTCGCATCGTCTACGCGCTCTCGCCCGAATCCGGTCCGTTCGTTGAGCATCTGGACCAGGTGCTCGCCATTACCTTTACCAAAGATGCCGCGGCCGAGATTCGCGACCGCGTGCGCCGTGCGCTTATCGACGAGGGCATGGACGAGGAAGCACTGACCGTCGACGACGCGTGGATCTCGACCATTCACGGCATGTGCTCGCGTATCCTGCGCGCGCATGCGCTGGAGCTGGGCATCGACCCCGAGTTCACGGTGCTCACCGATACCGACGAGCTTATGGACCAGGCTGTTGAGCACGTGCTGGCCCGCGCGACGGCACCCGATGCCGCCCCCGAGCTCGCGGCATCGCTCAAGGCCCTCTATGCCTGGTATCCCATGACGGGCGAGGGCGGTTCCTTTGGCACCGGCACGACCATCAAGGGCCTGGTGCGCGACCTGCTGGAGCTGTCGAGCCAGTTGCCGGGCGGTATGGACGACGTGCGCGTGGCGCGCGGCCAGGCCGATACCTCGGCGCTCGCCGATGCCTATCGCGCGGCGCTGGGCGCAAGCAAGTCCTCGACCGAGAAGGCGCAGGCGGCGCTCGATGCCATCGACGCGTTCGAGGCGAGCGACAAGACCATGGTCGATGCGGCGCGACTCATGATGTCGTGCACCATGCCGCGCGCGAGCAAGGCGTTCCCCAAGGAGCAGGTCGAGCTGCTCAAGGCCGAGGCCGCCGATGCGTTTATCAATATCGTGCTTGCCTGTGGTGGCCCGGCGCTCGATGCGTTGGTGGGCCTGGCCCGTTCCGTGGAGGCCGAGTATCGCGCGCTGAAGGCTGCCCAGTCCGCCCTCGATAATAACGACCTGCTGCGTATGGCTTACGAGGCCCTGCGCGATTACCCTGCCATCCGTGCTGCGTACGAGGGCCGCTTTAAGATGGTCATGATCGATGAGTTTCAGGATACCGACCAGATGCAGGTCGATCTGATCCGTTACCTGACGGGTGCGGGGGAGCGCGCGCTGTGCACCGTGGGCGATGCGCAGCAGTCCATCTATCGCTTCCGTGGCGCCGAGGTCGAGGTGTTCTGTCGTCAGGAGCGCAAGGTGGGCTCGTCTGCCGCGCCCGAGGCGACTGCCGTGGTCGACGCCCCTGCCGGCGAACTCGTCAAACTCGTGCGCAACTTCCGCAGCCACGACGAGGTACTGCGTTACGTGGCACGCGTCTTCGACGGCGATGACGGCGGCCTGATGCAGGGCTTTTTGGATCTTGAGGCGAGCGACGGCCGCAAGGACACGCTGGTGGCAGACGCCTCGCGTCGCCAGGCCCTCTTTGTTGCCGGCGGCAGTACGCAGGAACGCACACAGGCCAAGGCCCGTGCGATCGCCGAGCGATTCCGCGCGCTTGCCGATGCCGGCCAGCCCCAGGGCGGCATGGTGCTGCTGCTGGGCCGCATGACCAACGCCGACGTCTACGCCCAGGCCTTCCGCGACCAGGGGCTCGACTGCGTCATCGCGGGCGGCTCGGTCTTTGCCCAAGCAGCCGAGGTGCAGACGGTGCGCGCCCTGGTTTGTGCGCTCGCCAATCCGGCCGATACGGCGCAGGGCCTTATGCCGCTGCTCGCCTCGCCGATGTTTGCACTCGGCGCCCAGGAGTTCCTGGCGCTGGCGACCAAGCTCGATAGCGAGACGGGGGAGACCTCGCGCCGGAATATCGACGCGGGTATCATGAGCGATTCCGATGTGCCGGGTTTGCAAGACTTGCCGCTCGTGACGCGCGCCCGCGAGGTGCTGCGGTATGCGCTTCGTCGCGTGGGCCGCGATTCGTTCGCCGCCATCGCGCACGACGTGGTCAACGCCTCCGGCTGGTTTGTACGTCTGGCACAGCGTGGTCCCGAGGGCAAGGCCATTGCCGCCAACGTGCTCAAGGCACTCGACGCCGTGGCCGAGGAGGAGGCCGAGTTCGGCAACTCGCCGCGTTCCATCGCGCTGGCCTTCGACCGCTTCTTGGCGGGCAAGGAGGCTCCGGGTGCCCTCAACGAGGAGGGCGACGGCGCGGTGCGCATCATGACGGTTCATGCCTCCAAGGGTCTGGAATATCCGGTCGTGGCGGTCGCCGAGTGCTTTGGCGTGCGTAAGTCCTCGGGTGCGGCACAGATGGGTCGCGTCGAGGGCGGAGCACAGGTCGTGGCACTGCCGGCACGCCTCGACGGCGTTAAGCTCGCCGACGGAACCTTTGTGAAGGGCGACGACGTCAAAAAGCAGTTTGAGCATGCGTTTAAGGGCAAGGGCACGTCGCTGTGGCTGCCGCCGGAGCTCATGGAGGACGTCTGTGCGACGGGTTCTCCCGCCGAGGCATTTGCTCGCCTGCGCAACGACGACCTGCGGCTTTCGCTCGAGGAGCGGGCCCGCTTGCTCTATGTCGCCATGACGCGTGCGCGCGAGCTGGTGATCTTGGCGATGGATGCCGGCGTGAGCCGTGGCAAGGTGACGGCGCCGACCTTCGACGTCGAGACCGATCTGACCTACGACGTGCTGCGCCGTATTTTGCCGACCGACGCTCTGGACATGCCGCAGCTCGATGCCGACCGCCTGGTGTTCGACAACTCCCAGCCGGGCGACTACGAGCTCATTTCGCTTTCGGACTTTACATTTGGCGAGCAGGCGTTTGAGGCCAACGCTTTGCTGGATGCCGAGGGCAGGCTCGTTCGCGGTGATGCGGAGGCGGAGGGTGCCGATACCGCCGCCGATCGCCCGGTCGCGCCCGGCCCCGCCGACCCGTCGCCCGATGCATTGGAGTTGGTATATCCCCAGGCGGCGGGCGTGCGCATGGGCATCTGTCCGTTTCCGGTGCGTGATTCGTACAGCTATTCGTCGATTGCCGCGGCGCTGCATGCCGAGGCCGAGGACCGTGCCGCCGAGACGCGCGTGCCCATGGACGAGGCTGGCGATGATGCGGAGTCGGATGGCTCGGAGATGACGGATGCGGACGTGGCTGCTGTCGAGCCCGCCGGCAATCCCATGGCGCTGGGCTCGGCGTTCCATGCCGCCTGCCAGTGGCTCATCGAGATGGGTGCCGATGCGCTGCCCGCTGAGCGTGCCGACGCCCTGGCTCGCCTGTGGCACCTGACGCCGGAGCAGCGCCAGCGCTTCGATGCCGCCCTGGATCGCTGGCTCAAGTCGTCGGTTCGTGCCGAGCTGCTCGCGTGGCCGTGCATCCGTGCCGAAGTGCCGTTCTTCTCGCTGGGCTGCGAGGACAAGGACATTGCCCGCTACGGTGCCTATGCCGAGGGCGCCATCGATGCACTGGCCACCGACCCGGCCGATCCGTCGCGCGCACTGGTCATCGACTACAAGACGGGCGGCACGCCGGACGAGACGCCGGGCCAGCTGCTCGAGAAACACGCCCTGCAGGCGCGCGTCTACGCCGACGTGTTGCACAAGGCGGGCGTTGAGACGGTGACGGTCAAGTTCGTTCGCGTGGAACAGGCCGATCCGACCCTCTTCGTCAAACCTGCCGAACCTCAAGTGGTCACCTACAACTTCTAGCCCTCAGATAACTTGCGGTGGAATACGGACTGTTTTGGCCAAAAAAGCCGCCAAACAGTCCGCATTTCACCGCAACGCATGGGAGAGCCTGGGGCGGTACAATGACTCGAACGGTTCAAACGAATAAGGAGCCATCATGCAGCTCACCAAAATGCTTAAGGTGACGCCGGAGGAGCTTTTTGACGCTCTGGCGGGGTTCATCATGCAGGATATCGAGAACGCCACGGGCAAGCGTCCCAGCCGCAACAAGCTCAACGGCTATAAGTACGAGAAGCGCGCCCAGTCCGCAAAAGGCAAGGCCAAGGGCACGGCGATCAAGGTTAAGATCAAGCACTTTGACTACCCGTGCCTCTATGAGGTCCGTTTTCAGTATGCGGCGGGCATCAATACCATGCGCTATGAGGCTGCACCTGCTGGCGATGGTGCCTGCGAGCTCACCTATACCGAGGATTTTCAGGGTGTGGGTGGCAACACGTCTGGCACGCGCGGCAAGCTTGGCCTCTTCTTCTATGAGCGAAAGCTCAAGAGCCACGCCAACCAGACGATTGATCAAATCGTCAAATACATCGAGGGTGAGCGCCGCGTAAAGGCTAATCCCGCCTTCGCCGATGATACTGCCGAAAACGCTTCGGATGTATTCCATTGATACCCTGTGCAAAAGCTTTACCACTCTTCACATCAGCTGTGAACACTTCAGGCTTCGAGTCAGTAGCGAGCGGCCCGACAAAATTAGTTGATGGAAGTGC
>CAJJYO010000116.1 GCA_905197385.1 uncultured Collinsella sp. | reverse complement strand
TCAATCACACGGCGCAAGTCCTTCACGGTGCCCGTCACGGCGCTGACCTCGACAAACTCACTCTTGGTATGGTTGGCGATAATATGTGCCAGCGTCGTCTTGCCCGTACCAGCCGGCCCGTACAGAATCACACTCGACAGCACGTCGTGCTCAATTGCGGCACGCAACCACGAGCCCTTACCGACGGCCTTTTGCTGGCCCACATACTCGTCGAGCGAATTGGGGCGCATGCGCACCGCAAGCGGCGCATTCCGAAAGGAGCGCTCACGCGTCGAAGCAGAAAAAAGGTCGTCCATAGCCATCCCGTGCGTCAATCAAATACGTTTTCCACTAACAGTATACCGAATAAATACGAACTACCGTTCGTTAATATAAGTACGGTGCGGAAACTTCAATCCCGGGAAAAGCTTGCTCGTAAGTTCGCAGAAATAACCGTCCGTCATGCTAGCAATGTAATCCACGACCGCCTGGTCTTTATCGCCCTGCCAGGCATAGGTGCGATCGTAGTAGGAAAGCTGCTGCTCAATGCGAGAGATGTGGTGCTTAAAGATGTAAGAGGACTCGTCGCCTTCGTTTATATCCTGCAGGCAACGGTCGTAGAGCTTTTCAAAGGCCTCGCGCAGCTCCGCTTCGGAGTCGCCTTCGATGCCGCCCTTGCTATAGATCTTCTCGTAGTTCTCGCGCTTAGCGCGGCGGATTTCCTCAAACAAGCCCTCGCTCATCTCGATGCGCGGCTTGCCATAGCTGTGCTCAACAATATCGATGGAGGCGTGCGTGAGGATCCAGCTGTTGTATGCACCGCCCAGGCCATCGTCAAAGGCGTCGGGCGACAGCAGGCCCGCCGCAATGGCGTCTTGGCGATCGCGCCCAACGTAGGCGAGGATATCCGAGATGCGAACCACACAGCCCTCGAGCGTCATGGGACGCAGGTGCTCAATTGCGCTATAACCTGTGGCAATGCATTCCTCGACGGTTCGGTCGAACTGGTCAAAGGAACCCATGTCCGAAAGCTCAAAAACACGCTGCTCGTACTCGCCGTTGTGGCACAGTACGCCGTCGAGCGTCTGGAGCGACACGTTACGACCGTACAGTGCGTCGAGCACGCGGGCGGATTGCACGTTATGGAAAAAATAGCGACCCGTGCGCTCGTGATAGATATCGTTGAGGAAACGCTCACCGGCATGGCCAAAGGGCGTGTGGCCCAAGTCGTGGCCTAAGCCAATTGCCTCGATCAGATCGCAGTTGAGCCCCAGAGCGCGTCCGATATCGCGAGCGATGCGCGAGACAAGCTGCACGTGCAGGCCGCGGCGCGACAGGTCATCGTTGCTGCGAAAACTGAAGACCTGCGTTTTACCTGCATAACGGGAGTATGCGGGCAGATGCAGAATCTTTTCGATATCGCGCATAAAGGATGGACGCATGAGCGTGCCCTCGTCTGCGGCACGATCGACACGTCGGATAACCTGGTCGTCACCACATCGATAGGGATTAACGACGCCCGAGGCGCGATCGGCAGCGATACGCTCGACCAGCTCGGGCGACAACGCCGCGGGAATGCGATCCGTACGCGCCTTGATGGCGGCTGTCTGTTGATTGATTGCCATGGCATGCTCCTTAAAAAGGGCGCGCAAACGATTACAGCGTACTACCCACGACCTCGATTATGGCAAATATAGGCACCAAAAACGGCAGCAAAGGCAGGGAGCGCGATTTTGCAATGAGACAAGCGGCGGCAAGGGTCAGGAGCGCAACCGCAAACGCGACGACACCACCCAGGGGATCGAGGGTGCAAAGGGCAAAGAGCGCCTTGGCGTCCCCCATGCCAATGCCAGGGGCGTGGCGAACACGACGCCAGAGCGACTCAGTAAGCACAAGGGCAAGGTAGACGATAACCGCAAGACCAGCGTGGTCAAGGGCTGTGTTAACGCCCCTGTCGAGCCAAACGCCTGCAAGCGCAGCCACGGCGCACGCGCCGGCAAGCTGATTGGGAAACCGTCGCTCACGGGCATCAATCGCCGCGCCGGCAAAGATGCAAATCCAAAACGGGATATAGAACATCGAACACCTCCTTGGGCAGCAGCTCAAACGCAAAAACCACCACAAAGGTGCCTGTCCCCTTTGTGATGGTTTTGATCATGGTTATTTGGCGCCTTGCATGACCTCGTCGAGGGTAACACTCACGGCGTGCTGCGTCGGCACCCAGTCAACCTTCAAGAACAGAGCAGCCACCGTAATGGGGATATAACTGAACATAAAGATCGGGAAGGTAAACAGGTTAGTCACCAGACGCCACTTTTGCGCGCAGTGAATATGCTTGTACTCAAAGATGGTCGTGAGCAGTGCCAGGATAAAGAACGTCTGATACATCATGGCGAAGGTCAAAATGAGCGAAGCGGCGCACGCCTGCATCTCAACCTCGGTAGCCAAAAAGCCATGCGAAAGACCGCCCACGATGAGGAACGTCGCATTGGCGAGCATCGAGATCAACGATAGCAGCATGCCGGGCGCAATCGTCATGAACATGTCATAGGCGGCAAAGCGATGGTAGCGAAAGGTCGATTTGACCAAGTGCTTACCGTAGGTAAAGAATACCTGGTAGAAGCCCTTAGTCCAGCGCATACGCTGTTTCCAGGACGCCTTAAACGTCACGGGCTGTTCGTCAAAGAACTCCGCCGGTGCATAGCCAATGCGAATGCCGTGGATGGCGCAGAACGTGGTGAACTGAATGTCCTCAGTCAGCGTGTGGAACTGCCAACCGTGCATGCCCTCGATAACACTGGCGGAGATGAGGTAGCCCGAACCTGAGACGGCGCAAGACGTCTTGCAGATGTTGCGCGCGTTGTTAAGGAAGCGCGCCTCACGCAGATACCACGTAGCATTAGCCGCCGAGATCCACGAGCTGCCGAAGTTCTTGGAGTTACGATAGCTCGTGACCACATGAAAGCCCTGGTCAAAAGCATCGTTCATCTTGGATACGTAATCACGGGAGATAACGTTGTCGGCATCGAAGATAAAGTAGCCCTCAAACGTGTCGGGATACTCGTTAAGGATGCGGTCGAAGCCAAAGTCCATGACCCAGCTCTTACCCTTGCGGGCCAGGTCGTTGCGCTCATAAACGATGGCGCCCGCCTCGCGCGCGAGCTGCGCGGTGTTGTCGGTGCAGGCGTCGGCAACGACAAAGACCTCGATGAGCTCGGACGGATAGTCCTGATCCTTGATGGAGCGAACGAGGTTGGCGATCACGGCCTCCTCGTTATGCGCAGCAATAAAGAAGGCATAGCGGTGGAGTTTTTTGGCCTTGGGAGGCGCGACCTCGCCACGAAGAGCGCCAATGACAAAGAAGACCACCTGGTATAGAAAGCAGACCGTGAGCAGCGTGACGACAATCTGGTTGAAGATCACGATGGGTGTGTTGGTTTGTAAAAAGGCGAGCATGCAGGCTCCCAGCAACGCGTTACGTAAACAATCGTATATCTTACCGCAGGCTTACCGAGTTCAAGAAACCACCTAATACTGGCTAGGCTTCGAGCAGACCGAGCTGCGGGACGATTTCGTCGCCGGCGGCAGTGCGACCGAGCGAACGCGGGGCCAGGTCATCCAAAACCGCCGCAAGATCCCACGGCAGCTCGTCGCGGCACTCGATGCGCTCGCCCGTCACGGGATGGTCGAACGCCACGCGCCAGGAATGGAGGAACTGCCTGGTCAGACCATGATCGGCACGCGTATCACACTTGCCGTAGAGCGGGTCGCCCACGCAGGCATGGTTGATATGGCGCATGTGCACACGAATCTGATGCGTGCGACCAGTAAACAGGTGGCACTCGACGAGCGTGTAGCCGTCGTCGAAACGCGTGGAATCAAAGCGCTCGAGCACCTTGAAGGTCGTGATGGCCTGACGCGCAAAGGGGTCATCGGAAACCGCCATCTTGACGCGGTCGCGCGTCGATCGGGCAATGCCGGTGTTGATGGTGCCCTCGTCCATGGCGATGTGCCCGTGAACAAGTGTGATATAGCGACGGTCGAGCGTACGCGTGCGGATGAGATTTTGGAGCGCGCGCTGGGTGTCGTCGTCCTTTGCCGCAAGCATGAGACCCGAGGTATCGCGATCCAAACGATGCACGATCCCGGGGCGGTCCTCACCCTGCACGGTACCAAGATGATCGATACCGCAATGGTAGACCAAAGCGTTCGCAAGGGTGCCGCTCTCGTGGCCATGGGCGGGATGGCACACCAGGCCGCGCTGCTTGGAGAGCACGATGAGGTAGTCGTCCTCGTAACGGATATCAAGGGGAATGGCCTCGGGAATCACATCAGTGGGATCGTGCGGCTCGGGCAGGTCGACCGAGATGCGGTCACCGGAGCGCACGGCATACTTTTTTGATAGGCAGGTCTCGCCGTTGACGGCAACGGCGCCGCCCTCGATCAAGTGCGCGCAGGCAGAGCGCGTGGGGCAGCCATCGTTGGCGCCCAGATAGGCGTCAAGACGCTGACCAGTGGAATCGTCGGCAACAAGAATATGGATGTCGGCCATTAACGCTCATTCCTTTCGCGAATCTTGCGGGCACGCTCCCCACGCTGCTTGGCTTTGCGTTTGGCGCGGGCCTCGTCACGGGCGTTGAGCTCGGCGGTCGCATCGACCTCGCGAGCGGCGGGACTCAAGAACATGTAACCGATAAGAGCCAGCACGACACCGACCGTAATGCCAATATCGGCCACGTTAAAGACGGGGAAATCAATGAAGGTAGCGGCAATAAAATCAGTCACAAAGCCCATGGCCAGGCGATCAATCGCGTTGCCGACAGCACCGCCCGCGACCATGGCCATGCCCACAACCTCAAGACGAGCAAGCTGAGGCGCACGCAGCAAGTACACGGCAATGGCGACAATGACCGCAAGCGCCAGCACGGCGAACGCAACGCCATGGCCCTCGCCCATACTAAAGGCGGCTCCGATATTGCGAACAAACAGAAAGTCAATCACACCGGGGATAACGGTCATATGCAGGGCATCGCCCACGGCACGAACCGCAAGCTTGGTCAGCTGGTCAACAAGCAGCACAACAAGCGCTACCCCACCAGCAACACCTAACCGCCAACGCAAAGGCGGCGTCATATCCCCAGCACGACCCAAAGAAATCCCCTACCCTCAAGATCATCGAATTACGTTTAATACAAAGAACTATCTTATATTGCCATACGCAGAACGCACGACATATCCACCAACGCAAGCGAAATAACCAGCTAAAAACGAAAGCGACATTCCGAATAACGGAATGTCGCTTAATAGCTTTCGACTAAAAACGCAAGTCGAAAGAAAGCCTCTAGCTCCAGCAATGGAAACGCCGCGTTATCGTCACCAACAGCGAAAACGTCCCTAAGCGAGCAAGGTGACGTGAAAGAGGAGGGAAGCGTACTTTGGTACGCGACCGACGATTGAACGTCAGATTGCCGCTTAGGGGCGTTTGCAGCGTCGAGCAGTTACGGCGT
>CAJJYO010000115.1 GCA_905197385.1 uncultured Collinsella sp. | reverse complement strand
GCGGTAACCAAGTGCCCGTAATGGATGGGATCAAAGGTGCCACCCATAATGCCGAGCCTAAACTCCTGCCCGTCCTCTAGAGGAAGCTCGGGCAAACCGATTCCACCGCGCAACGACATGGCTTACTCGCCCTCCGAGGTCTCGGCATCGTCCTCGGCATCCGCCGCATCGACAACCTCGACGCCCTCATCCGCAGCATCAGTTACGTCAATGGCCTCAACGGCAACGTCCTCGCCAGCATCCTCAAGCTCCTCCTCGTATTCCGAGAAGTCCTCGGCGCCCTCAAAGTCAAAGGCGCGCTGGCAAATGCGAACCTCGTCGCCCGCACGGCAACCGGCCTTCTCGAGCGCGTCGTCAACACCCATACGCGCAAACTTATGCTGCAGGTAAATGACGGCTTCCTCGTTTTCCCAGTCGGTCTGGATGACCATGCGCTCGATCGCGCGACCGACCACGCGGAAGGCATGAGGCTCTTCCTGAACAATGCGGAAACGCTTCTCGCGCTGCAGGCGACGGCGCTCCCATTCATCGTCGCGCAGGTCGACCGGCTCATCGGAGACCGCCAGCTCGGCGCGAAGTTTGGCCACCTGCTCGCCCACGGCAAGCATCAGGGTATTGAGACCGGCGCCCGTCACGGCAGACACGGCAAAGAACATATGACCGTCGTCGAGCGCGGCACGCTTCAGGTCGGCAATCTTATCGGCCGTACCCGGCGCATCGCACTTATTGGCAACAACAATCTGCGGGCGCTCCGAAAGCTCGGCACCATACTGCTCGAGCTCGCGATTGATGATGCGATAGTCCTCGACCGGATCGCGATCCTCAAAACCGCCCGTCATATCGACGACATGCATGATCAGAGCCGTACGCTCAATGTGGCGAAGGAACTGGTGGCCCAGACCCTTGCCCTCGCTCGCGCCCTCGATAAGGCCGGGGACATCGGCAACGACATAAGAGTACTCGCCGGCACGCACCATGCCCAAGTTGGGCACGAGCGTGGTAAACGGGTAGTCAGCGATCTTGGGACGAGCGGCGCTCATACGCGCGATGAGCGAGGACTTACCCACCGAGGGGAAGCCCACAAGCGCGGCATCGGCCATAAGCTTCATCTCAAGCTCGATCCAGTGTTCCTCGGCCGGCTCGCCCAGCTGAGCGAACGCGGGCGCGCGGCGCACCGACGTTACAAAGTGGGTGTTGCCCAGGCCACCGGCACCACCGGGGGCCACGACGACGCGCTCGCCATCGTGCACCAGGTCGGCGATCTCGAACATCGGGGTCTGCGTCTCGGGATCGAGCTCGCGCACCACGGTGCCCATGGGAACCTTAAGGATCAGGTCCTCGCCGCTCTTACCGTTGCGGCGGGCACCCTGACCGTGCGTGCCGCGCTCGGCACGGAAATGATGCTTAAAGCGGTAATCGATCAGCGAAGACAGCTGAGCATCGGCCTGGATGACGACATTGCCGCCACGACCGCCGTCGCCGCCATCGGGACCGCCCTTGGGGACAAATGCCTCGCGCCTAAACGACATGCATCCGGCTCCGCCGTCGCCGCCGCACACGTTAATGCGGCTGATATCGGTGAACTGTGACAACAGAATCGCCTCCTACAAAAAAGAGGGAGACCCTTGAATCCTAAAACTCAAGTGCCTCCCACATATGTGCTCTATGAAGGGTGAATTACGCGTTCGCGAGCGGGCGTACGCTGACCCTGTGCTTGATACCCTTGTGGAACTCAACGGTACCGTCGACCAGCGCGAACAGCGTGTCGTCCTTGCCACGGCCAACGTTCTCACCCGGGTGGATGTGCGTGCCGTGCTGACGGACGAGAATCGTGCCCGTGGTTACCGTCTGGCCGGCGAAGCGCTTCGTGCCAAGGCGCTGACCGCGGGAGTCACGGCCATTACGGGAGGAACCGAGTCCTTTTTTGTGTGCCATTGTGTATACCTACTCTTTCGTTACGAGTGTAATCTACTCGGCGACGGGAGCCTCGGCAACAGCCTCGGCCTCTGCCTTGACAGCCTTCTTGGCGCGGGACGTAGCCTGGACCTTCACAATCTTCAGCTTGGTGAGCTGCTGACGGTGACCCTTCAGACGACGATAGCGCTTGCGCTTGTGGAACTTGAAGACCAGCTGCTTCTCGCCCTTGAACTGCTCAACGATCTGAGCGGTAACCTTGGCCTTGGCCAGCTTGTCGGGATCGGTGACGATCTTCTTACCATCGTTGAGGAAGATGACCGGCAGGGTGACCTTGTCGCCCTCATTGCCCTCGATCTTCTCGACGGTGATGACATCGTCGGTGGCGACCTTGTACTGCTTGCCGCCCGTGTTAACGATTGCGTACATGTTTACTTGCCCTTCATGCATCAGTTAGTGCAACAGCCGAATATAGTAGCAGGCGAAAATACCCCCGTCAACGAGTATGTGGAGCAAATCCACAAGTTCGCACAGGTATGGGGCTGACGAGTCGGCCCTCGTCGTCCTCGCATGCTTGATTCTGACGCTCGACATCGTAGGAGCAGATGGTCACGAGGTCTTGCATACCGGTGGAAACAATAGGTGCATCCACGCCCGGGGTCAAGCCCTGCAACAAAACATCAGCAGCGGAAAGCAAAATTTCCGGACGCATGGAGCCCTCGTTGTCGGCATGGGTGTCGAGCATGAGCACCAAATGGTCCGGACGCTCCCCCGCCGTGAGCTCATAGCCCACGAGTGTGTGATCCAAATCCAAGCGCTTGCTCTTTTTGCCACGCGCGTAGTCGATGCCATGGTCCGCGCGCAGCGTGTCGATCGCACGACGTACCTCATCGGCGCTTGCGGGCGCCTCGGGATCCAAGTGCAGGTCGATGCGATACGACAGGCGCGTGAGCTGCGCCGTCAACGCCGGCGTGCGCACGTCGATGTACGCCGCCTCGATGGGCGCCAGATCGGCCGGAGACGCCGCAGCCAGGCGCCCAAACGCCTCGTCGAGCGCCACGAACTCGGTCATAAACAGGTCATACCACTCGCAGGTCGACGACGTACCAACCGGTAGCGCCGAAGAGAAGCCCACGCGCATGTGCGGAGAGAAGCCCTGCGTGACGGCATAGGGAAGTCCCGCACGGCGCACGATGCGCTCAATGGTATGGATCACTTCGAGATGGCCCAGGTACTTAAGGCGATCGCGCTTGCCATAGCGAACACGAAGCCTAAAGAGCGAGGGGTTGTCGGTCAGGCGCTCACTCATGCGCGATCACCCATCAATACATTCTTGGCGTGGAGCGTGGGGCAGATTCCGCAGCCGGTGCACGACGTGCGGGTGCAGTCGGGAGTCGTAACGCCCTCGAGCGAGCGACGGTACTCGCGCTCGAGGAAGCCACGCGTACAGCCAGGGCTCACATGCTCCCACGGCAGGCGCCAGTCCAACTCGTAGGGCAGGTGCACGAGCTCATTGAGGTCGATGCCGTTTTTGGCAGCAGCTTCCTTCCAGTTATCGAGCGAGAAATGCTCTACCCAGGCGTCAAAGCGAGAGCCCGAGCGCCAAGCATCGATGATGACGGGCGTCATGTCACGACCGGCGCGGGACAGCGCGGCCTCGATGAGCGAGGTCTCGGCATCGTGGTAATGCACGCGGACGGCACGGTTGCGAACGCTCGTGATAAGCAGCTTCTGGCGACGCTTGACGTCGTCGTAGTCGAGCTGCGGGCACCACTGGAACGGCGTGGCAGCCTTGGGGATAAAGACCGAAACCGAGATCGACACCGAGATCGAGCCGCGACGAGCCTTGGGCACCACGGAACGACCGAGTTCCAGCACGTGATCGGCCAGATTGGCGATGGCCACGATGTCCTCATCGCGCTCGCCGGGAAGGCCCATCATAAAGTAGAGCTTCATGCGGTTCCAACCGGCCTCGAAGGCCGCCTTGGCCGCACGGTCCAGGTCCTCCTCGGTCACGTTCTTGTTAATGATATCGCGCATGCGCTGGCTGCCGGCCTCGGGCGCGAACGTCAAGCCGCCCTTCTTTTCGCCGGCGACCGACTCGGCCATATCTACGCCAAACGAATCCAGGCGCTGCGACGGAATAGACACGCGAATACCCGTATCCTCCAGGCGGCGGTTGAGCCTGCCGAGCACGTCGCGAATGCAGGAGTGGTCGGTCGTGGAGAGCGAGGTCAGCGACACCTCGTCATAGCCGGTCTTTTCCAGACCCTGAATCACCGACGAGACGATCTGGTCGGCCGAGCGCTCGCGCACCGGGCGATACGTCATGCCGGCCTGACAAAACCGACAGCCGCGGGCGCAGCCGCGCAGGATCTCGATAGACAGGCGGTCGTGAACCAGCTGCGCATAGGGTACACACGACTGCGACAGCGGATTCGTGGCGCCGAAATCCTCGACGACGCGCTTGTAGACCACGGTCGGCGCATCCTTGCCCTCACGCGACACGGTGTAGCCATGCGGCGAGCAGGGCTCGTCGTGACAAACCTCATAGAGCGACGGCACGTAGTTGCCGGCAATGGATGCAAGCTGCTCGACAATCTGCGCGCGCGGGACTCCTTCGTCACGCAGACGGCGATGCAACTGGCAGGTCTCGAGCAGCGATTCCTCGCCCTCGCCGATGAGGATGGCATCGAAGAAGGCCGCGTACGGCTCGGGGTTGTACACCGAGGGGCCGCCGGCGATGATAATGGGGTCGTCCTCGGTGCGGTCAGCCGCTAACAGCGGAATACCAGCGAGGTCGAGTGCCTCGAGGAAGTTCGTTACCGCCATCTCGTGCGGCACATGCAGGCCGACGATATCAAACGAAGCAACCGGCGCTGCACCCTCGAGCGAGAGCAGCGGAATGCCTGCCTCGCGCATGGCGTCACCCATATCGGGCCACGGCACATAGCCGCGCTCGCAGGAGATGCCCTCGGCCTGGTTAAGGATGTTGTAGAGGATGGCGATGCCCTGGTTGGGCAGACCGACCTCGTACACATCCGGGTAGATCAGGCAGCAACGGTAGTCGGCATCGGCCTTGGAAAGCGTGCCCCACTCGTGATCGATATAGCGGCTCGGTTTCTCGACCTTGGCGAGCAGCGGCTCAATTAAATGAAAACAGTCTTGGTATGCAACGCGCAACGGAAAACCCCTAAGCTGCGAGATCGGATGCGTCCTGGTAGGACGCCATAGGACGGGTAGCGCCCGCGACCGTGGTCACCAGATCGCGAACGCGGGAGAACGTGGCAGTGACCACCTCGTTGGCACGGCTGTAGTCGACATCGCGCTCGTAGAGCGAAACGAGCGCACGGCCCATGCCATAGGTGCCCGCGGCAGCAGTGAGCGCCTTGACGGCAAACCCAATATGCGGCGTCTGCTTGACGAGCGCGCGGGTGACCGCGCGGATCACAAGACCGCCGGCAAGCACGCCCGCGACCTCGTAGCCACGCTCTGGCTTAATGCCGCGTCCAAAGACGGCAGCGAGCTCAAAGAGCATGCCCACCTGCGCCAGCGCAGCCCTTACCTGCTGCCGCTCTT
>CAJJYO010000114.1 GCA_905197385.1 uncultured Collinsella sp. | reverse complement strand
CCGCGCTTTTTCGACTTGTTGTAGCCGTTGTAATCCTGAATCTTTCCACCGTTGGCGGACAGGATGCTCACGGCCTTTGCCACATCGATCGGCGAGCCGCCGCCGATGGCGATAATCCAGTCGGGCTCGAACTCGCGCATGGCCTCGGCGCCCTTCATGACCGTCTCGATGGACGGATCGGACTCGACGCCCTCGAACAGCTTGACCTCGAAGCCGCCCTCTTTGAGGTCGGCCTCGACGTCCTGCAGGAACCCGCCGCGACGCATAGAGCTGCCGCCAGAAACGATGATGGCCTTCTTGCCCTTGAGGTTCTTCACCTCGTGGCGAGCGCCCTCACCAAAGTACAGATCGCGAGGATTGGTAAAACGTCCCATACTGTGCCTCCTAAACAAGCCCCTCTTAGACTTGCGTATATAACGGAGCACCCAATTGGCTCCGTTAGGACCGGTTTGCGCGTTGCCGGCGATGACAATGCGCGATGTCTAAACGTCTCAACGCTCAGACAAACACTATTTTACCGTTCTGGTTGGTCAGTTATTCACCTAAAGCCGCCAATGATGAAACGTTTTTTCTATCCCTGAAGACCCTTGTGCGGCATTCATACTCCCAAGCTGGGCAAACGTTTTATCAAGGTTGACTACATATCCTGGGCAGGACGGTGCCCCTCCAAAATATGCACCGTTCGCCGCCAAAAATCGACCGTTTGCGGCACCGTGATACCACTCGGTCGTCCAAGGTGCCGACATTTGTGCGACATCCGTCTTCGTGGTGCAAAGGTGCAAGTCCAAGTGCGGCACCCCCGGTGTGCCACATGCGGGTAAACTAGAACCTTATATAGAAACATTTGAACCCTAACCGCAGCAAAGGAGGCCCCATGGCATTCGATCCCATTCAAGAGGATTGCCATCGCCTCGTTCTTGAGGCCTTGCGCCGCGACAATATCCCGCTCACCGACGCTGCCGCCGTAGAGCGTCTGATGGAACAATTCACCCGCAACCCCGCACCGCTCATCGTGCACGACCGCGACCGCGCCGGGCACCTCATTGCCAAGGTGGTCGAGGCTGTCGACTACCGCATTCCCTTTATCCCTGACGATACCCAGGCAGAGCAAGAAGAGACAGCTGCCGAGAACATGCTCCGCGAGGCGGCCGCACTCGATCCGACCAACTGGGATGCCCAGCGCATGCTGACGGCGCTCACCGCCGAATCCAACGAGGAATACGTACAGTACTTGGTATCCAAGCGCGATGAAGTCGAGCACGACTTGGCGCTCAAGATCGCCTCGGCGCAGGACCCCTACGAGCGCGAGGCCGCGGGCGACCTTATGCGCCGCCCCTACCTGCGCTGGCTTGCCGCCCTTGCGTCGCGCGCCCTCATTAGCGGCCGCTACCGTATGTCACTCGAAGCCGCAAACCGCAGCCTGGACTTTGCCCCCAACGATCCGGCCGGTGTCCGCCACACCGCGATGCTCGCCATGGCAAAGCTCGAATACCCCGCCGAGGAACTCAAGCGCTTTCGCTCTGCCCACTCCGTACCCTATCTCGCCAACACGCCACTGCGCCGTCGTCCCAAGGACGCGGAGCGCGACTTGGACCCGTGGACGCTCATCGCGCTGATGAGCGCTGCCTGGCGCGAGCTGGACTACGAGGGCGCCGAGCACTACTTGCGCATCCTTGCACGCTCGTGCCCGCACGCAGCCGAGGCGCTCTACTTCCAAACCGAGTTTCCCGATGGCGTCTATGCCCGCGTCAACGTGGGTGCAGGCTCCACCGACGAGCTTGTCCTTGCACTGTCCGAAGCGACGCCGGTACTGCAGGAGGGCCTGGGCGCTCCCGACAACGCCAGCTTTGCCGCCTGGGTCGCCACCAACGACATCGTGCGTTCCCAGATCGACGAGCGCATCCTGCGCGCAGCCGAGCAGGGGCTTCCATTTAAGGGAGGGGACCTCTAATGGATCCGAGCGTCTACATCCCCGCCTACTTGGAGCGCACCTATCTGGCATCGCACCCCGAGCTCACCGATGCAGCACGCGAGCTTGTCCATAACGACATTAGTACGAATCCCCAAAAGTATGCGCAGTCCGAGCATGCCCAGGCGCTGCTGTCCTATGCCGGTGTTCATCGCCACCTGCTCGACGAGCTCCATCGCATCGAGGACATGGGCAGTGACGAGGAGTTCGAGCAGACGCGCAATCGCCTGTTCGACGACATGCGCGATGAGCTGCTCAAGATTGTCCGCGTCGATGCGCTGGCCGTCGACGCGCAGCTGCTCGCCATCATCCTGGCCGACACGCCCGTTGACGCCTGCCTGGGCGACCTGATGAAGCTCGAGGCAACCACGGCCGATTACCTGCAGCAAAGCGTGCCCGGGTTCGATATGGAGGCCCCACACTACTGGGCCAACAAAGTTTTGACGGACGGCGTGACGGCGGCAGAGCTCACCGTAAGCGAGCCGGCGCTTATCGGGTGGCTTCACACGCTCGAGGCCATCTCGCAGCTGTGCATGGCGAGCGCCCGCTACCGCGCTGCCGCCAACTACGCCCGCCGCGTCCTTAAGGCAGAAGGCTATCCCACCCGTGCCGCCGGCACCGTGCTGCTTGCCCTCGCACGCCTGGAAGACCAGGACGGCTTTTTTGCCCTTGCTCACCAGCTCGAGGAACAGGTGGGAGCCGATGCACTCGAGAACTCCCCTTGGTACCTGCTCGCCCGCACAATCCTATTGTTCAAAACGAACAAGATGCGTCCGGCGGTGCGCGCGCTGCGCGAGTTTGCTAACCGCTGCGAGGGCGGCGCGTTCTTCTTGCTGAATCCCATGTACCAGACGCCGTACCTTCCCTGCCGGCCCGAGCCACGCGATCCCTGGGATCTTTCGCACCAGGCCGTTTGGGAAGCGGACGGCATTATCTCGGACACTCCCGACTTTGCCCCCTGGGCCAATGCCTGCGAAGACGTGTCGCAGCTTGCCCAGGAATTTGCGCGCCGCTACGGATTTTAGTGACGCACTCGACCCGACCATGTCGTTTACGTTAGGAACGGTTTCATGAACCTCCGCTCATCTCTTGCCTGCACCTCGAGCGATATCGCCCGCTGGGGGCTGCGCTCCGTCCTTAAGCGCCAGGGCGGCGTACTCCCCGGCCGCATCGCCATGAAGATCAACCCCGAGCTGCTGAGCGACCTCGCGAGTCTTGTCGACCGCAGCGTGGTGATCACCGGCACCAACGGTAAGACCACCACTTCGAACCTGATCGCCGACGCCGTTGCCGCCAGCGGCGCCACCGTGGTATGCAACCGCGCCGGCAACAACATGGAGCCGGGCGTGGTGGGCGCACTACTCGAGGCGCGCAGCGGCCTCAAGCAAGCCGGCGGCGGCAAGCGCGTGGGCGTTTTTGAATGCGATGAGCTCTACACCGTGCGCGTCCTGCCCAAGCTCAAGCCGACGTACTTCGTGCTGCTCAACCTGTTCCGTGACCAGCTGGATCGCTATGGCGAGATCGATCACACCCAGGAGGTCATCGCCCACGCGTTGGAGCTTTCGCCGGCAACGACGCTCATCTACAACGCCGACGACCCGCTGTGCGCCTCGATTGCCGCGCGCGTTCCCAACGCGAGTATTGCCTTTGGCATCGATGGCGCCACCAACACCGAGTCTGACCGCATCAGCGACTCGCGTTTTTGCTCGCAGTGCAACGCCCCGTTGGAGTACGACTACGTACAGTATGGTCAACTCGGCGCCTACCATTGCCCCTCGTGCGGTTGGACACGCCCCGCACTGGTCCGCCGCGTAACGAATGTGGAGCTCAGTCGCGATGGCTATGGTTTTGACCTGGTGTTTGGATCTGATTCCAGCGCGCCAGCCGCGCACATCGCCACGCGCTACAACGGCTTATATATGGTCTATAACGTTGCCGCCGCATTCTTTGCCGCACATGAGTTGGGCGTGGATACGGCGCACCTGCAGCCCACGCTCGATGCCTACGTGCCCGCCGGCGGACGCATGGGCCGCTGGGATATTGCCGGTCGCACTGTCGAGGCAAACCTGGCCAAGAATCCCGTGGGCTTCGATCGACAGATCCAGTCCATTAAGACGGCGGGCGGCAGACTCTGCGCTTTCTTCCTTAACGACAACGACGCTGACGGCCACGATGTCTCCTGGATCTACGACGTCGACTTCGAGCGCATCGCCGATACCCCAGGGCTTGTCGCCTTTGCCGGCGGCACGCGTGCACACGATATGCAGGTGCGCCTCAAGTACGCCGGCATCAATGCCGCCATCATCTCGAATATCGAGCAGGCGATCGGCGCCGTGGCGGACGAGGCCGCCGATGTCACCTTCTACGCCGTCGCCAATTACACGGCCTTCCCGCCGCTGGTCAAGGAGCTCGACGGACTGAAGGGCGCCACCGCCGACGCTGTTGCCGGACGCGCCGTAGCCCGCGCCGATGGCAGCGCCATCCCTTCCGCCGTCGTGCCGGTCGAGCTTTCGCGCCCGTTGCGTATCGTCTACCTGTATCCCGATGCGCTCAATCTCTACGGCGACGGCGGCAACGTTATCGCGCTCGAGCGCCGCTGCGCCTGGCGCGGCATTCCCGTGCGCGTGGACGAGGTCCGTATGGGCGAGATGCTCGACCTTACCGATGCCGATATCGTCATGATGGGCGGCGGCTCTGATCGCGACCAGTTGGCCGTGGCGCACGAGCTGCTCACCCAAAAAGACAAGGTCGCGGCATATGTTGAGGATGGAGGCTCGCTGCTTGCCATCTGCGGCAGCTATCAGCTGCTCGGTCGTTCGTACTACATGGGCGAGGATCGCATCGAGGGCCTGGGCGTCATTGCCGCCGAGACCGTGCGCGGCTCCAACCGCCTAATCGGCAACGTCGCCGTCAAGACCGACCTGGCACCCGAGCCCTTTGTGGGATTCGAGAACCACGGCGGCCGCACCCTGCTCGATGCAGAGGCCACGCCGCTCGGAACGTCCGTTGTCACGGGCACCGGAAACAACGGCGACGATGGCTTTGAGGGCCTCATCTACAAGGGCGTCATCGGCACGTACCTGCATGGCCCGGCGCTGCCCAAGAACCCCGAACTCGCCGACTGGCTGATTGCCCACGCTCTCGAGCGCCGCGGCGACGCACAGGCCAACGCTCTGCTGCCGCTCAAGCCCCTCGACGACACCTACGAGCACGCCGCCCACGACGCAGCCATGAAGCTCCTCCCCTAGCGCCCTACCACCACAAAGGGGACAGGTACCTTTGTGGTGGTTTTGACCCGTCCCAGCGGTTTGTCTCAATCTGTAACATCTAGACCACCAAAAGTCGTCTTACTGTTACAGATTGAGACGTTCGTCCCGACGCCTGCATTTTGTCTCAATCTGTAACAGATAGGGCCGATTTACCCGCCCAGATGTTACAGATTGAGATTTTTGAAGATCGGGGGGAGAGGGCCAGCTCCTTTGTGGTGGTTTTCCAGTTTGCCAACGATATACGCGCCGGCAAAAAAGTCTGCTATACTCTTT
>CAJJYO010000113.1 GCA_905197385.1 uncultured Collinsella sp. | reverse complement strand
CCGTGACGACTCGGCCGTTCGGGTCAGGTGGGCTGGATTGAATTTGGTGAATGAGGGCGCCGTTGGCGCCCTCATTTTTTTGTGCGGGTGGCAAAGGGGCTGTCCCTTTGGTCACATCGCGCTTCAAGATTTCCAAAAAGTTAACCTTTGTTGACCTTAATAGTTAGATAAACTAAACTATTTTTCAAAAGTGTGCTCGAGCAAACTTATTTACTCGGGTGCTGAGGCACCGTGCCGCGTCCAATGCGGCAAAAGGGAGAAGCAACATGAAGAAGTCGACGTTCAATACCCTGCTTGTCGGTGGCGGTTTTCTGCTTGGCACGGCCGGCATCAAGCTGCTTACCAGCGCTCCGGTCAAGAATGCCTGCGTGCAGGGCATCGCGTGCGGTATGCGCGTCAAGAACTGCTACCAGGACATGGTCGAGCAGGCCAAGGCCAATGTCGATGACATGGTTGCCGAGGCTGCCTACATCACCCAGAGCGAGTCCGCTGCAGACAAGGCAGCCGAGTAGCGCTCCTAGGCACAAACTATGAGATTCTCGATTATTAGCGAGATCCCCGGCAGGACCCGTCTTCAATTGGCGGGTCCTGTGCCAGAGAGTGATCTCGATGCACTTCTTAAGCTCAGCGGCGATATCGACGGCGTGCACAAGGTGCGCGTTTATGGCCGTATTGGCCAGATGGCGCTCGAATATGACGAGCAATGTTGTGCGGGCGTGCTCGACGCCTTGGGTGCGCTCGATGCCCAGGCCATTGCCGACGCAAAGACGGGTTACGTGATGCAGCTTGAGCCACGCAAGCACAAGCTCGTCATGGATCTTGCCACACTTATCGGCGCCCACTACGCGCGCCGCTGGTTCCTGCCTACGCCTCTGCGTGCGGTGTTTGTCGTGGCCGGTTACATGACCTTTTTGCGCGCCGCTCTCCACGAGCTCGCGCAACCGTGTCTGACCGTCCCCGTGCTCGATGCCTCGGCCATTGGCATCTCGTTTGTTAAGCGCGACGTCAATACCGCGGGCCAGACGATGTTCCTGCTCAACGTGGGCGAATTGCTCGAGGACTACACGCGCGCCATGAGCGAAAACGAGCTCATCAACTCGCTGCTCGATGTGCCCGACAAGGCGCAAAAGGTCGTCGGCGACACCGAGGTAAGCGTTGCCGCGACCGAGCTTGAGCCCGGCGATCTTGTCGCCGTGCGCACTGGCATGTCCATTTGCATCGACGGTGTTGTCGAGCAGGGGAGCGCTATGGTCAACCAGGAGACCCTGACCGGCGAGCCGCTTGCCGTCGAGCGCAGCGCAGGCGACGACGTGTTCGCCGGCACCGTCGTGGAAGATGGCAGCATCTTGGTGCACGTGCGCGCCAATACGGCGCAAACCAAACTGCGCTCAATCGTCTCGCTCGTGCAGACGGCCGACTCGCTCAAGTCCGAGGGCCAGTCGCATATGGAAGACCTTGCCAACAAGATCGTCCCGTGGAACTTCCTGCTCGCGGGCCTGGTTGCGCTTACCACCCGCAGCCTCATCAAGACCTCAGCGGCACTGATGGTCGACTACTCGTGCGCACTCAAGCTCACGGGTTCCGTTGCTGTCATGACTGCCATGAGCGATGCTGCCAAGATGGGCGTCATGGTCAAGGGCGCGAAGTACTTTGAGTCGTTTGCCAAGGCCGATACCATCGTGTTTGATAAGACCGGCACGCTTACCGAGGCGCAGCCGCGTCTTGCCTGCGTGCTCACCACCGATGGCTGGAGCGAGGACGAGGTTCTGCGCCTTTCCGCCTGCTTAGAGGAGCATTTCCCGCATCCGGTGGCACGCGCCGTGGTCAATGCGGCACGCGAGCGCGAGCTCGAGCATCGCGAGCGCCATGCTGCTGTCGAGTATATCGTGGCACACGGCATCGCTTCGTCCATCGAGGGTCGTCGCGCAATTATTGGCTCGGCACACTTTGTGTTTGAGGATGAGGGCGCGCAGCTCGAGTCCGACATTAAGGAGCAAATCGAGTTCCAGATGCAGGGCTTGTCGCCGTTGTATCTGGCGGTCGACGGCACGGTCGTGGGCGTGCTCGGCATCGAGGATCCGCTCAAGCCCGGGGTCCGCGAGGCCATCGCCGACCTGCATGCGCTTGGCGTCAAGCATGTCGTTATGCTCACGGGCGACTCCGAGCGCACGGCCGAGCGCATTGCGCGAGAGGCAGGGGTCGACGAGTTTAAGGCCGAGCTGCTGCCCGAGGACAAGTACGCTTATGTGGAGCACATTAAGAGCGAGGGGCGCCATGTTGCCATGGTGGGCGACGGCGTCAACGATTCGCCGGCGCTCGGTTTGGCCGACGTGGGGCTGGCAATGGGCGGCGGAAGCGACATCGTCAAGGAGGTCGCCGATATCATCCTGACCGATACGAATCTGGCCGCAATCGTGCGTCTGCGCCGTATGAGTCAGGGGCTTATCGACCGTCTGACGAGTTCATATTCCAAGGTGATGCTCACCAACTCGGCGCTGTTGGCATTGGGTATTACCGGCATGATTACTCCGCAGACGTCGTCACTGCTGCATAACGGCTCGACGATCGCCTACAGCCTGGGCAACGCAAAGGCTTACCTGCGCTAGCAGACGTGTTCGCGCACGTTATCTGGCCTGCGCCCAGACGGCATCGGTGTCGTCCTGGCGCAGGCCTTTTGCATTTGACCATGTGCTAGCTTCTCTATATAGTGTTGCTAGCAGGGCTAGCAATTGAAGGGAGCGAGATCGACGTGGGTGCTGTTAGCGGCATGGCGCAGGTGAACGTTCGCGTGGATCGCCAGGTCAAGAACCGTGCCGAGGAGGCGCTGCGGCTTTCGGGCGGGTCGCTGCCCGAGCTCATCAAAAAGGTGGTGGCCAAGGTCGCGCAGGGTGGCGGGCAGTGCGAGGAAGTGCTTGCGGCCGTCGACGACCGGCAGCAGACCGTCGCGCCCGATACTCCGTTCGCCGCGTCGTGGGCAGCGGCAGACCGGCTCTATGCAGACTTGGGCATCGCTGCGTCGCCCGTATCCGACGATCGCGGTTGGGACACAATCTATTCCGAAGCCATGGACGAGCGCTATCGCCAAAAGGGGATGATCCTGTGAGCGGGGCTCTCCTCAAAATAATGGTGGATGCCAACGTATGGGTTGATTCGTTTTGCGCCGACCATGCCGAGTCGCTTGCCGCACGTGCGTTTATTGGGCAGGCGACGGAGGCGGGGGCATTGCTGTTCTTTCCGGTGCATATCGCCAAGGACGTGCTGTACGTTGTCCAACACGAGCTGAAGCGTAGCGTTCTTGCCAGTGGGGGAGCGCTCGACGAGGCATCTGCCCGCGCAATTGGCGATGCGGCGTTGGCGTTTGTTCGGAACATGACCGAAAACGCCACGGCCGTGGGCGCTGATGCATCCGATCTGTGGCTAGCCGACAAATATCTGACGCTCCATCGCGATTACGAGGACAACTTGGTGCTCGCCGCGTGCAAGCGCGCACAGGTCGATTACTTGGTGACCAACGATCCCAAGCTGCTCGAACATGCCGATCTTGCAGCAAAGACCCCGCGCCAAATGATGTCGATTCTTGCTTTAGCCGAACACGGCGGCGCGGCTATCGGTTGACGCGAACTGTTTGCGGGCCTCTTGGACGACGATGCGCCAAGGGACCCGCGTCTGCTATTTACAAAAGCTCGGCCTTAATGGCGGGACTTTCTGCGAGCTGCTCGGCTGCCTTTTCGTCGGAACCGTTTAGTGCTGCCAGGCTGCGGTAGACCCACTCGTTGACCTGGGTGTTCTTGACGCCTGCGGTCTGCATAAGGGCGCCTGCCTCGCGGATTGCTGCGAGCAGATCGGCTTTGGGACCCGCGAGCTCGACCTCGATGCCGTGGTAGGCGGTCACGCCGCGGTTCTCACTCACGTGGTCGATAAAGCCCTCGACGGTCTCAAGCTGCTGGGCGAGAGCTGCATCATCGTCAGCGTCCAGCGCGACGAGTGCGTTCGATACCGTGAGAGCGGGATGTCCGCAGGGGACAAAGCCTTCGATGACATCCATAGCTTCGGTAATGGTTGAGCCCAGACCTGCGAGGGCATTGACGAGTTGCTGCTTGGTATCCATAACGGTCCTTTCGACGGGCAATTTTGCTTGGCGAAAATATACGTGACGCGATCGGTAGCAAAAATGCGAAGTGCGGCGCACATTGGGGTCTTCACAGCTTGTGCATAGAACAACTGTCCGCTTTCAGAACGTGGTAAGATAACTCAACACAAGCGGGGCTCGCCCCGTATGTTCCTTGAAAAGTCGACGGGTGTTGGGTGCTCGTGCCCAATGCCATCCAGACTTCCCGACATTCGGGGGCGACTGGTTTCGACACGATAGCTCTGAGAGAGGAAGCAAGCCGAGGTCTCCTCGCCTCGTTAAACAGGGGTACCGTCAAATTGAATTGACAACAACTCTTCTTTTGAGCCTATGGCTCTCGCTGCTTAGTTTATAGCGGCGCGTCAACCCGGTGATTTCCCCGACACCGGCGCGACGTCATTTTAGGGGAATGCTCCCGCGCACGTAATCGGTATGGCGCGGGCTAAGACCGAACCGGTTGGGATGCCGCGAGCGTGTCGCTGCGCGCAAAGCGTCCGAGACTAAACCAGCGACTGAGCTTGGAGATGCCAATCAGGGGGCTTTCGTGGACCGGAGTTCGATTCTCCGCGCCTCCACCATAAGTAACAGGCAGGTAGAGAAGTGTCTCTACCTGCCTTTTTATTTCTAGTCCGCACCGCGGAGAATCGAACTCTATGCAGGGCGCGAGCGTTAAGCAAACGCGAAGCGTTTGTAGCGAGCGGGCGAGGCGCCGGCAGGCGGCCGAAGCCGGTGCGGATTTGCGAAGCAAATACGCGGATTCTCCGCGCAAAGTCGCGACCAGATATAGATGCGATGCCGATTAAGCTCCGGCTGCCCATGCCCCGCACCAACGCAAGCCCCAAACCGCGGAGAATCGAACTCTGAGCAGGGCGCGGGCGTAAAGAAAACGCCTTGGCAACGCAGACCGGGACACGCTTTCCCGATGGCAGCCCAGGCGGAAAGCACGTCCCGGAATCCGCGCTCAGACTGGGACGTAGTTTCCGGATGATGCCTCAAGCGGAAACTGCGACCCGGAATCGAGCCGTAGAGTGGGATATGCTTTCCCAATGGCAGCTCAAGCGGAAAGCGCATCCCGGAATCTAAGCTCGGAATGGGATTCATTTTCCAGATGGCGGGCTCAGCGGAAAATACGACCCGGAATTTGCTCTGAGAACGGGACACGCTTTCCCGCTGACCGCTCCGCCCTCCTCAACTCCAAAACCTGCGCGCCCTCCATCTCAAAACTGGGTAGAAGAAAGCCAAAACGCAATCGCAGGAGGTCAATATGACTGCAGAAGATAAGGCAAAGAACGCCGGCAAGGTCGCGCTGGTCCTGGAGGGCGGCAGTTTTCGCGGGCAATTTACCGCAGGCGTGCTCGACGTTCTCATGGAGGCCGGCGTTGAGATTCCGGCTGTCTACGGTGTATCGGCCGGCGCCCTCAACGGCGTGAAATACAAGTCGCAACAGATAGGCCGT
>CAJJYO010000112.1 GCA_905197385.1 uncultured Collinsella sp. | reverse complement strand
CGACAACCATATCGGCTGGGCCGTTTCCTCGCTCGATATGGATTTCTCGGCTGCTGACAACCAGTAGTGACCTTATGGGATTTAGCTTTGCCCGGCGCTTCACCGCAAGTGAGGTGCCGGGCTTGCGCTAGTATGATGAGCTAGTAGTTTTCCAGCAATCATCCAACACATCAGGAGTTGCGTTGTTTTCTTTGATGGATATGTTCTTCGGTAGCTATGCGGGCGATCTTGCCATCGACCTCGGTACCGCAAATACGCTTGTCTCCGTGCGCGGCAAGGGCATCGTCATTCGCGAGCCCTCTGTTGTCGCCATCGACAAGAACGACGAGCGCATCCTGGCGGTCGGTATCGAGGCAAAGCGCATGCTCGGCCGTACGCCCGGCAACATCGTGGCCGTTCGTCCCCTGAAGGACGGCGTCATCGCCGACTTCGATGTTACCGAAGCCATGCTTCGCTACTTTATCGACAAGGCTTCCGAGAAGCGCTATCCGTGGACCCCGCGTCCGCGCGTTGTCGTCTGCGTTCCCTCCGGTGTCACGTCGGTCGAGAAGCGTGCTGTCTTTGAGGCCACGATCCAGGCCGGTGCTCGCCAGGCCTACCTGATCGAGGAGCCCATGGCTGCCGCTATCGGCGCCGACCTGCCCGTCGAGGAGCCCACCGGCTCCATGGTCATCGACATCGGTGGCGGTACTACCGAGGTCGCCGTTATCGCTATGGGCGGCATCGTCGTCTCGCAGTCCATCCGTATTGCCGGTGACGAGTTCGATCAGGCCATCCTCACGCACGTTCGCGATGCCTACAACCTGGCCATCGGCGAGCGTACGGCAGAGGACATCAAGATCAAGGTCGGTTCCGCCGTGCCGCTCAAGGACGAGCTCGACGTCGAGGTCAACGGCCGCGACGTGATCACGGGTCTGCCCAAGACCGTGCGCATCGAGAGCGAGGAGATTCGTCGGGCACTCAACAAGCCGCTCGACGAGATGGCCAAGGCCGTCAAGGACGCACTCGACGCTACGCCTCCCGATCTTGCCTCGGACCTTATGTACTACGGCATTTTGCTGACCGGTGGCGGCGCGCTGCTGCGCGGTCTCGACGTGCGCCTGCGCGATGAGACCGGTGTTTCGGTCAACGTCAGCCCCACGGCGCTCGATAACGTCGTTAACGGCTGTGCCCGCGTGCTCGAGGCCAATGCGTTTGATGGTGGCTTCGTCCAGACCAATGCTTAATTTCCAAAAGGTGGATTCCATTTGGCACGATCTTCGGGTTTCTCCACAAATCTGAATACCAAGCGACAATCAACGGGTATGCGCCCGTTGATTGTTTTCAGCCTGATTTCGGTGTTGCTGCTCACGTTTTACATCCGCGAGGGCGAGGCAGGACCGATTCATGCCGTGCGTTCGGGCGTAACGACGATTACCTCGCCGGTGCGCTTTGTGGGTTCGGCTGTGGCGGCTCCCTTCAATGCGATCGGCAACGTGTTCTCTAACCTTACGGCGTCGCAGGACACGCTCGACGAGCTCAAGAAGCAAAATGAGGAGCTGACCTCTAAGGTTGCCGAGCTCTCCGAGGCTCAAAAGACTGCCGAGCGCCTGGAGGGGCTGGTCGGCCTGCAGTCGACCTACAACCTTAAATCGACCGCAGCTCGTATCGTTGGTGCCTCGGGCGATGCCTGGACCTCGACCGTCACGATTGATAAGGGTTCTGCCGACGGGCTTACCATCAACATGCCTGTGACGAGTTCGGCCGGTGTTATCGGCCAGATTATCGAGGTATCGGCCAAAACGTCGACCGTGCGCCTGATTGGCGACGAGAACTCGGGCGTGTCCGCTATGGTGCAGGACACGCGCGCTCAGGGCATGCTGCAGGGTCAGGCTGACGGCACGCTGCGTCTTGAGTACGTGAGCGTCGACTCCGATGTTAAGGTTGGCGACATCATCGTGACCTCGGGTAGCGGCGTGTTCCCCAAGGGTCTACCGCTTGGCACCGTCTCGTCGGTTGAGAAATCGGCAAACGATGTGTACTACACCATTGTGGTGCGCGCCCAGACGACGGCCGAGAACAACGAGGAAGTGCTGGTCATCACCTCGCTGACCGACGAACAGTCGGCCTCGGATGAGGACGTGAGCACGGCCAACAGCACGCCGCAGGGAACGTCGCGCGATGCTGCGACCAAGACGAAGGACGAGAGTTCGGATGACAGTTCCGAAACGTCCGAGACGACCGATTCCGGCTCGAGCGAATAGGGGGCCTGTACATGGATCTACCCGAACAGGGGATGAGCTCCCGCACGTTTGCGATCGCCGCCATCGTGTGCGTGCTGCTGCAGGCAGGCCTGGCACCGCAGATCTCCATTGCGGGCGGTCGCGTCAACTTCATGATTATCCTGGTGTGCCTAAGCGTGTTCTCGGGCGACCCGACCCGTGCCGTCGTGTGCGGTTTTTGCAGCGGCTTGTTTTATGACCTGTCCGCTGCCGTGCCGGTGGGCGTTATGTCGCTCCTGCTGACCGTGGGTTCTTTTGCCCTGGTGCACAGCGCCGTCGGTCAGACGGGCGGTACCCCGAGTGCGCGCGGCGTCACCGTGGGCGCCTTTGCGCTCGTCATTAATGTGATTTACAGCATCATCTTGCTGTTTATGGGTTTGGAGACGAGCTTTGTCGTGGCGATCTTCGGCCATGCGCTGCCGTCCTCGATCCTGACGGGTCTGGTTGCCATTCCGTTTTTGATGTCCGGCGTCGTGCCGCAGTCCGGCTATGGATTCTCCGCACGTGGCGGACGCCAGACGGGTATGCGCTTTAAGCCCAAGACCCGCAAGCTCAAATAGGGGAGGCCCGTAGATGTCTTCCCAGATGACGGTTATTATCGCCGGTATCGTGCTGGTTGTGGCCATCGTGGTCGCGCTGGTCATCATGCGTCGTGGCGATTCCCGTTTTACCTACGATACACAGCATGGAACGGCCCCGCGCGCCACCGAGGGCGAGGGCAATACCGCGGCGACCGCCTTTAAGGGCCGCTTTTCCATCCTCACCACGGGTGTGGGCGCGATGTTTGCGGCACTTGCCGTCAAGCTGTGGGGCATGCAGATGGTCTCGTCGGACTATTACGAGAAGCAGGCCAATAGTAATCAGACTCGCACCGTTACCACACCCGCTGTGCGCGGTCGCATCCTCGACCGCAATGGCGTGGCGCTTGTCCAGAACCGTCCCTCACTTGCTGTCGTGGCCTACCGCGACCTTGCCGAGGATGAGGTTCTGGTTCGCCATCTTGCCAACGTGCTTGGAATGCCTTATGTGGCGGTCCTTCGCAATATTCAGGACAATACAGAGGGCGCTCAGAGCTTGCATACCATCGCGACGGACGTCCGTCGCTCCACGGTTGCCTATATCAAGGAACACGCCGGCGAGTTCCCGGGCGTCAAGATTGCCGAGCGTACCGAGCGCCAGTATCCATACGGCGAGACGGCATGCCATATCTTGGGCTATACCGGCACCATTACCTCCGAGCAGCTCGAGGCCCAGAATAAGAAAACCTCTGGCGATGATGATGCTTCTGCTGGCAAGATTACGTACCAGTCGGGCGATATCGTGGGCCAGGCGGGCGTTGAGAGCTACTACGAAAACCTGCTGCAGGGTATTCGTGGCGAGCAGACCGTCAAGGTCGATGCCTCGGGCAATGTGACCGGTCAGGCCGGCGCCGTGCCCGCGAAGGCCGGCTCTGACATTAAGCTCACGCTCGACCTTAAGATCCAGCAGGCCTGCGAGACGGCGCTGGCGAGCGCTATCGAGCTTGCCAAGACCACTGGCTACAGCAATGCCGGCAACGGCGCCGTAGTGTGTCTCGATCCCAACAATGGCGAGATCCTGGGCATGGCGAGCCAGCCCAAGTTCGATCCGTCCGTCTTTATCGGCGGCGTCTCAAATGACGTGTGGACCGAGCTCAATGATGACAAGGGTTCGCACCCGCTGCTCAACCGCGCCATTAGCGGACAGTACATGTCGGCCTCGACCATCAAACCGCTCTCGGCGCTGGCCGGTCTTGAGTTTGGAACCTACACTTCAACGCAGACAACCAACTGCACGGGCTATTGGACGGGCCTGGGCAAGGCTTGGGGCAAGCGCTGCTGGCTGACGTCTGGCCACGGCACCATGACGCTGCAGTCGGGTATCGCCAACTCGTGCGACCCCGTCTTCTACGACATGGGCAAGGCGTTCTTTTATGACGAGCAACATCCCGAGGGCCTGCAGGAGGTCTTTCGTCGCTGGGGTCTAGGCAAGACCTGCGGTATCGATCTGCCGAGTGAGGGCGCGGGCCGTATTCCCGATGCCGAGTGGAAAGAGTCGTACTTCACCGACGCATCTGCCGAGGACCGCAAGTGGAATGCCGGCGATATGACCAACATTGCCATCGGTCAGGGTGACATTTTGGTGACGCCCCTGCAGATGGCGTGTGCCTATATGGGTCTTGCCAACGGCGGCAAACAGTACGTGCCTCACGTGTTTTTGTCTGCCGTGTCGCGCGATGGCGACGGCGATGCCTATAAGTACAACGGCAAGGGCAAGAAGAAGCGCCTAGAGGCCAAGATCAACAGCGATTCGGATTTGACTCTTGTCCGCAACGGCATGCACGACGTGATTTACACGGCATCGACGTCCCTAGCGGCGCACTTTGGCACCCTGACGCCGCAGGTATACGGCAAGTCGGGCACGGGCGAGAAAAGCGGCGAGGACGAATACGCGTGGTTCTGCGCCTATGCACCGGCCGATGATCCCAAGTACGTCATCGCTACTGTCCTGGAGCAGGGCGGCGGCGGCTCAGATACCGCGATGCATGTCGTGCGTGACGTTCTCGGCGTGATTTATGACGAGCCCGATACCTCTTCGGCCTCGGGCGATTCTTCGGTTCGATAGGAGGTTGCGATGGATTTTTCTCCGGCGGATCTGTTCCGTTCAACCAAGACCGGCTCTCGCAGCAGCCTGGACCGCGTCAACAAGCAACTCTCGGCCTCGCGCGGCACGTTTCGCCAAAAGGTGCATATCGGTGTGCTCGTGGCTACTGTGGCGCTCGTCGCCTACGGTGCCATCATCATCTGGTCGGCTTCGCAGTTTAAGGCCGATGCCTCGTTCTCACGACATCTGCTGGGAATCGGCATCGGTGCGGTGCTGGCGGTGTTGGTCTGGCGTACCGACCTGCGCGGTATTTCCAATTTCTCGACGGCGTTGCTCGTCATCGACCTGATCGTGATCTTCTCGCCCAAGATTCCGGGTCTGTCCTATACGGGCGGTCTGGGCATGACGGGCTGGATCAAGATTCCCGGTATCGGCTTGACATTCCAGCCGGTTGAGCTTGCCAAGCTCATCACCATCTTCTTTATTGCTACGCTTGGTTCGCAGTATAACGGTCGCATCGATACCGTTCGCGACTACGTCAAGCTCTGCGGCATGCTGTCTATTCCGTTTTTGGCCGTCGTTGCCATGGGTGACCTGGGCTCGGGCCTGGTCGTGCTGGTTTCGGGCGCCATCGTCATTTGTATGAGCGGTGCGCGCCGCGAATGGGTGCTGTCGACCCTGGCCCTGCTCGTGGGCCTGGTGGCCCTCGTCCTGGCG
>CAJJYO010000111.1 GCA_905197385.1 uncultured Collinsella sp. | reverse complement strand
GCTGTCGCTCATTACAAAGCCCATGATGGCAACAGCGCCCGAGATGGCGCCGCAGGTCTCGGTCATGCCACCCATGCCGGCGCCAAAGCCCTCGGTGAGGGTAAAGGCGGTCTGGGGGTCGAGCCCGACGGCAGGTGCGAGCGTGCAGGCAACGGCCTGTGCGCAGTTAAAGCCGCGGGCGTGGTATTCGGCAGCCTGAGCCTGGCAGGCGGCGGTGTCGAGCTGGGCCGTATCGATTTGCTTCATCGTTGTCTCCTTGGTCACGGTGTACCCGCCTATGGTACCCGTGACGGGGCATGTAATCATCGAGAGCTTCATGTATGCCTCATTTTTATCTATCGAGCAAATGCCCAAGGCTTGAGATAAATACCCTTGATCAATTTGTCCCATAACCTACCTTGGGGATGGGTTGAGAGGGGTGCAGGGTAGCGGTATCGTGAACCGAATAAAACGTAACCCAGGCAAGGGAGCTAGATATGAGCGAGCAGACCATCGGTACCACATGTGTTCAGGGCGGCTATCCCCCGGGAGATGCCGAGCCGCGCCAGGTGCCCATCTACCAGTCCACCACGTGGAAGTACGACACGTCCGAGCACATGGGCAAGCTGTTTGACCTAGAGGAGTCGGGCTACTTCTACAGCCGTCTGCAGAACCCCACGTGCGATCTCGTTGCCGCCAAGATCTGCGAGATGGAGGGCGGCACCGCTGCGATGCTCACGAGCTCGGGCATGGCTGCGAATTTCCTCGCGATCTTTAACGTGGCCGGTGCCGGCGATCATGTGGTCGCGAGCTCTGCTATCTACGGCGGTACCTACAACCTGCTCGCCCATACTATGGAGCGCATGGGTTTGACCTGTACCTTCGTTGCCCCCGACTGCACCGACGAGGAGCTCGAGGCAGCCTTCCAGCCCAATACCAAGCTCGTCTTTGGCGAGACAATCGCCAATCCCGCCCTTGCCGTGCTCGATATTGAGCGCTTTGCCAAGGCCGCGCATGACCACGGCGTGCCGCTGATGGTCGACAACACCTTCCCGACGCCCGTGATGTGCCGTCCCTTTGAGTGGGGCGCCGACATCGTTACGCACTCCACCACCAAGTACATGGATGGACATGCTGCCTACCTGGGCGGCGTGATCGTCGACCACGGCCAGTTTGACTGGATGGCCCATGCGGACAAGTTCCCGGGTCTCACCACGCCTGACGAGAGCTACCATGGCGTGACCTATGCCGAGAAGTTCGGTCGCGAGGGCGCCTTCATTACCAAGGCCACCGCGCAGCTCATGCGCGATCTTGGCCCAATGCAGAACCCGCAGGCGGCGTTCTTCTTGAACAGCTCGCTCGAGAGCCTGCATGTGCGCATGCCGCGTCATTGCGAGAACGGCCTGGCCGTTGCCAAGTTCCTGCAGAGCCATCCCAAGGTGCGCTTCGTGAGCTATCCGGGCCTGGAGGGCGACAAGTACTATGACCTCGCTCAGAAGTACATGCCAAACGGTACCTGCGGCGTTGTGAGCTTTGGCTTTAATGGTGGTCGCGCGGCGGCCGAGACCTTTATGAAGAGCCTCAAGCTCGCCCAGATCGCCACGCATGTGGCCGACGCCCGCACCTGCTGCCTGCATCCCGCTAACGCTACGCACCGCCAGATGAACGATGAGGAGCTCATCGCCTGCGGTATCTCCGCCGACATGGTGCGCCTGTCGTGCGGCCTCGAGGACACGGCCGATCTGATTGCCGACCTTGAGCAGGCGCTCGAGCAGTGCTAGGCTAGCGTTCGCACAAGGTGCCGATGCTGGCAGAAAGCTTCGGTGGCCTTTCGTTCCGATTCCGTAGGCGGGACCCCAATTGCGACTGTTTACAGGCGATTGGGGTCCCGTTTTTGCGTTGGGCCACTCGAAAGGATGGATATGGAGAAAACTGCAGAGCAGCTGCGCCGCGAGCACATTGCCCTAGAGGGCGACACCCATGGAAAGAACAAGTGGGCGATTCTGTTTACCGTGCTCATCATGACGTTTATGGCGTGTCTGGATTCGACCGTCGTGACCGTGGCGCTGCCCGTGATGCAAAAGGAACTGGGTGTGGGCCTCGATCGCATTCAGCTTGTGAGTTCGGTGTACCTGCTTGCGACGTGCGTGGCCATGTTGCCGTTTGGCCGTCTGGGCGACGTGCGCGGCAAGGTGAATGTGTTCCAGCTGGGCGTCATCGTCTTTTCGATCGGTTCGCTGCTGTGCGGTCTTTCGGCCTCGCTCGAGGTTCTTATCCTGGCACGCATTGTTCAGGGCGTCGGTTGCGCGGCGGCCATGGCTAACAACATGGGTATCATCACCGAGTCGTTTCCGGCGCGCGAACGAGGTCGTGCCATGGGTATTCTCGCGACCTTCGTGGCCCTCGGCATGATGTGTGGCCCCGTGATCGGCGGCATTCTGGTGGCAAGCTTTCCCTGGGAGAGCATCTTCCTCATCAACCTGCCCATTGGCGTCATCTCGTTTATCGTGGGGCTCTATACGCTGCCGCATGTAAAGCCGGAGGCCGGCGAGCGCCCCATGTCGCTGGCGGAGGCCGCGCGTCGCTGCTTTGCAAATTCGGCCTTCACCATCAACCTTGCCTGCATGCTCATCGTGTTCGTTGGCATTGGCGCATCCGAGTTTATCCTGCCGTTCTATTTTCAGGACGCGCATGGGTTTGGTTCCGACATTTCCGGATTGCTCTTTTTGGCGCTGCCGATGGTGAATGCCTTTATCGGTCCGCTATCGGGTACGGTTTCGGACCGTGTTGGCTGCGAGGGCCCCACGGCGGTCGGCCTGGGCGTGTACGTGTGCGGTCTTTTTGCGGTAAGCACGCTCGACGAGCACTCTTCTATCCCCGTGATCGTGTGCTGCGTCGCGTTTATGTCGTGCGGTACGTCGATTTTCCAGAGCCCCAACAACTCGTTGTATATGGGCTCGGCCCCGCGCGAAGCACTCGGCTTTGCGGGTAGCTTGGGCAGTTTGGCACGCTATGCCGGCATGGCACTCGGCATTACGGTGGCGTCGAATATCCTGTATGGGCAGATGAGCGTGGCGATGGGCGAGGCCGTGACCAGTTTTGTTGCAGGCCGTCCGGATGTATTCCTATTCGGCTTTCGCTCGGTGTTCTACGTGCTTATGGTTGTGGCCGCCGTGGGCTTTGCGCTTGCCATGGTGCGTTTGGTGAAGATGCGCGCCCGCCATTAGCGTGTTGGGAGGCTGCCTGCCACGACTCGCGCCGTCCCAAAAAGACTGGTTTGTGGTGCGATGCGGCTTGTGGGGCGGGCGGGGGTCGGTCCGTGGTAGACTATCGAACAACGTTTATTAATCGCGCGGTATCGTTGCCGCGAGAAGGGGTCGCGCCATGCAGGAGCTTGAGGATCGTATTCGCCATGACGGCATCGTAAAGGCCGGTAACGTCCTTAAGGTTGATGCCTTCCTCAACCATCAGTGCGACGTTGAACTATTCGACCACATGGGCGCCGAGTGGGCCCGTCTGTTCGAGGGTGTCGAGATCAACAAGATCCTGACGATCGAAGCTTCGGGCATTGGCATGGCTTGCATTGCAGCCCAGCATTTTGGCGGCGTGCCGGTGGTCTTTGCCAAGAAGGCCCAGTCCATCAACCTTGACGGCGAGCAGTATGCCACGACCATCTATTCCTTTACCAAGCAGAAGGAGTACCCGGTTATCGTGGGCAAGCGCTTCCTGTCCGAGGGCGATAAGGTCCTGATTATCGACGACTTTTTGGCCAACGGCTGCGCGCTCGAGGGTCTTATCAAGATTTGTGAGGCTGCGGGTGCCGAGGTATCTGGTATTGGCATTGCGGTGGAGAAGGGCTTCCAAGGCGGTGGCGATAAGCTCCGTAAGCGCGGCTTCCGCGTTGAGAGCCTAGCCCGTATCGCCGATATGGACTGCGAGAACGGCGAGATCACCTTCGCCTAAGCGCGCAACACAAGCGATTGGTATGCGATGTGACAAAGGGACTGTCCCTTTGTCACATTTTTTGTATGAGGGGAGGTGTTGATATGGATGGGGACAAGATGGGATGGCGTGAGTTTGCGCGCTATGCCGAGATGTCGGTCGAGGAGTTGGCGCGCGACTGCGAGGTGCAGGTGTTTCGCGCGACGGGTCCGGGCGGCCAGGGTGTGAACACGACAGACTCTGCGGTGCGCATGAAACATATCCCTTCGGGGATTGTCGTGACGGCGCGTGAGAGCCGCAGCCAGTTTCAGAATCGCGCGAGCTGTCTGCGTAAGTTGCGCGCTGAGCTTGAGCGTCGCGGGCGTCCACCGCGCCGACGCGTAAAGACCAAAGTGCCTCAGCGCTCTCGCCAGCGCAGGCTCAATGACAAGCACTTCAACGCGATTAAAAAAGCCAACCGTCGCAAACCGGGCGGGGAGGAATGATCTTATCAATAAGTTGCGGTGAAATAAGGACTGTTTTGCGGCTTTAGATGCATAAACAGTCCCTATTTCACCGCAACTTAGGTGGGGTTAGCGGGTGGGATGCCAGACGTGGAGGACGCCGGCAAGGATGTCGACCTCGATGCGCGAGGCGACAACGGGCTCGCCGTCGGCCTGGATGGGGTAGTCGGGCTCCTCAAAGGTGAGCTCGACATGGCGGCAGCGGCGCATGCGAACCGGCGGCAACTTGGTATGGTGGCCGTCCTTGGCCGAAAGAAACATAGGCAGGGCAACCGCACGCGGAACGGGGCCGCAGGCGTAGCAGACGTCAAGTACGCCGTCGCAGGGGTCGGCATCGGGGCAGATGCGATAGCCCGAGCCATAGGTAGGACCCAGCTGAATTGCCATGATGATCGCCCTCACGCGCTCGGCGGGGGCCCCGTCAAAGCTGACCGTCATGGGGTAGTTGCGATAGCGCAGGCCAAACTGCTCAAGTCCCGATAGGGTGTAGAGCGGAGCGCCGGCGAGGCCCGTCTTTTTGCGCAGCTCGGTGGTGCCCAGGCCGATGGCGGCATCGATGCCGACCGAGAGCGTCTGGTCGTAGTACTCAACGGTAGCCTCGCCGCTGCCGCTCGCAGGGCTCCACGAGCGAATGCGCCCGATGTCCTGACGCTTCAGCTCGCAGGTGAGCAGCGCGCCAAAATCCTTACCGGAGAAATCGTCGATGCCGAGCGTTTGGGCAAAATCGTTGCCAGAGCCCACGGGTAGGATGGCAAGAGCGGGGCGGGTGTCCTCCTCTTGCGTCATAAGCCCGTTGACGACCTCGTGGATCACGCCATCGCCGCCTAGAGCGATAACGGTGCGATAGCCCTGAGCCTGTGCGGCAAGCTCCTTGGCATGCCCCATGCGCTCGGTCAGCACCAAGTCAAACTGGGATGCGCGCGTGGTCATATCCAAAAAGCGCTGCAGGCGCTCAGCGACCTCGCGTGCCGCACCCGACTGGGCGGCGGGGTTGGCGATGATGAGCGTGCGACCAAAATCCGTTGCGTGCATGGGGCGACTCCCGGCGTGTGACGTGACGGTGCGGTCGCGCTCAGGTCGAATTGCCCCCGATTGTGGCTGCACGGCGAATACTAACGTCTACTCTATCAGGTCGTTGTGGCGCTCGATAGCATCCGCTACCGTACCGCCCTCATCCACAATAAGCGAACGGCGCTTGGGCGAGATGATGCGCTGGGCGGGGTAAACGCCGCGGTGTCCGGCGGTTAGGTAGCTG
>CAJJYO010000110.1 GCA_905197385.1 uncultured Collinsella sp. | reverse complement strand
TAGATGCGGGCAAAGCGCGTGATGAAGTTCTCGGTGCGTGCCTTCTTTTCGCTGGCATTCTCCACGAGCTCCAGGACGCGTGCGACGGTGGACTCGCCAAAGGGCTTGGTGGTGCGCACGTGGATGAGCCCCGTCATGTTGATGCAGCCGCTGATGATATCGTCTCCGGTTTTGGCCGGGCGGGGGACCGACTCACCGGTAAGGGCGGCGGTGTCGAGCTGGGTTTCGCCCTCGACGATGACGCCGTCGATGGGCACGCGCTCGCCGGGCTTGACCACGATCACGGTGCCGACCGCGATGTCATCGGGGAAGACCTGTTCGAGTGAGCCGTCGGGTTGCTCGACGTTGGCGTAGTCGGGTGCTATGTCCATCATGGCGCTGATCGATTTACGGCTCTTGCCCACGGCGTATGCCTGGAACAGCTCGCCGACCTGGTAGAACAGCATGACGGCGGCGCCTTCGGCCATGTGCGGGTCGGTATCGGGGAAGAGCACCATGGCAAACGCGCCGATGGTCGCGACGGCCATAAGGAAACTCTCGTCGAAGGCCTTGCCGCGGCGGATGTTATTGAATGCCTTTTGCAGCACGTCGTAGCCGGCAATCAAAAACGGTATGAGGAACAGCATAAAGCTGGCGTAGATGTCGCCCGGGGTACCGAATGCGGCGGTGAGGGTGCCGAACTCATCGAGGGCGTACACCACGGCAAAAATGCCCAGCGCTACCACGATGCGGTTGCGCTTATGCTCAAGGGACTCTTTCTTCTTACGCTTCTTCTTTTTCTTTTTGGGATCGGCGGTGGTCATGACTCGTATCCTCCCATTTGAATGAATGAACACTCGCTCATATAATTTCGCGAGCAAAGGCCGCGGCAAGCGCGGCCTTGCAGGTTGGCGTAAACCCGGGCTAGAGAATGATCTCGCAGTCCGGCTCGGCGTCGGCCGTAAACTCTACAACGCGGTTGAGTACCTCGTCGAACTCGGCGTCATCGGCTTCGAGCGTCAATTTTTGGGTCATGAAGTTGACGGACACGGATTTGACGCCCTCGAGCTTGGCCAGCTCGTCCTGAAGCTCGCGCGCACAGTTGGCGCAGTCGATTTCGTCGAGCTTGAACTGCTTTTTCATGGGGGTTCCTTTCTCTGTATTTGCGGCTTGGGTGCAGGCCGCGCTGGTACCGTGGTTGGTCGCTATTCGCAGATGTGGCTCATGCCTTGGTTGAGCATGGTGTAGACGTGGTCGTCGGCGAGCGAGTAGAGGATATTGCGCCCGTCGCGCCGGAATTTAACCAGGTGCGACTGCTTGAGTGTGCGCAGCTGGTGCGACACCGCGGACTGCGAGGTTTCGGTCGCTTCGGCGATGTCTGCCACGCAGAGCTCGCGGCCCATGAGGGCATAGAGGATCTTGATGCGCGTGGTGTCGCTGAAGACCTTGAACAGGTCGGCGAGGTCGTAGAGAAGCTCCTCGTCGGGAAGGTCCTCGGGCGAGCAGGTGGTCGGGATCGCGGGTTCGGTGGCCTCGATGTCGAGTTTCGTTTCATCAACGCGGATGCTCATTGCAATATCCTTTCATATGAACATGCGCTCATATAATTTACTTTCGATTATATGAGTGCATGTTCATATGTCAATGACGTTCAGGTAATTCGTTGTACAAAATGATGGGGAATAGGTGACGAGATCCCGGACTGAGCGTTTTTTGATAGTCGATGCCAAGGTGGGTACCCTCGTGCCGTGCAAAAAATGGAGTATTCTGCAACTATAGGGGGTCCGCTAATTTATTGCAGGTCATATAATGCAGTTCAAGAGTTATCTTAGGGTGTTAATCCGATGAGTTCTTCCTCAAATGTTGCCTAACGCTCTCACGCAAGAGTGATTTCGCTTCACATTTGGATCCACTCGAGGGTGATAGACACCCGACCCTGCTGAATACTCGCAATTTTGCACGTCGCTAGGGTACCCACCTTGTTAGCCGGCCTAGTCTCCGGCCCCGAAGACCCTGTCCTCGGGCGCGAGGCTGCTTGTTTGGGCAAATGATGGGCTGTCGGATTCGACAGTCTGCATGTCATCGATTGCCGGAACTTCATTAATTGTCGGGTCATCCAGCGTGATGCCTTCGAGCGTTGCTTTTTCGAGGTCGATTCGTTGACGCTCTTCGGAATCCTGGCGAAGCTGCTTCTGAATTCGCTTTTTCTCTTCTATAAACCTTCTGAGCACAAACTGTCTCAGGTCCTCTTGCATGATTTGAAAGTCTTTTGGCAGACGCGAGGGGCGTACGCCCTCTTTCCGCTGGATTGCTTCCATGACCCTAACAAAAGAGCTGGCATGCATAAAGGAATAACGGCTGACGGTGATGATTCCGTACCCCATGGACGCAAGTGCATTCTTGCGCTCCTCATCGATGGCGCGGTCTTCTTCCGCGTCATGATAAAAACCGTTGTATTCAATGTCTGTGCGAGATTTCTTTAGATACGCATCCATAAAGAACTTTTTGCGTCTCGTGAGATTCTTTGCGGCAGTGGTGACCTGCACCTCGTAATCGGTCTCAATTCCCTTAATACCAAGCCCTCCTTCGCTTTTGGGCAGCGTTAACATCATGACAAAGGCTGTTTCCATAGGAGACCGGCATCCGTCGCGCACACATTGGATCGCCTTTCGGGCAAGGGCCAGACCGTCGCATCTGGTAATGGAATTAAAGAACTGCTTTAACCTCTCGGTCGAGGTGAGCGCGAAACGCTCGGTATAGGAGGTGGAAGAGTCGGTTCCAAGGGAATAAGCGCCGCACAGTTCAAAGTAGTACTCCACTAGTTCGCGAAAAGAAAGATAGGTGGCGGCCTGAAGTGCGCAAAGCTCAACGCCAACAATGAAGATGCCATCTTTGAGCTCTATAAAGCGTGAGTTCGAGAATCGTTTTGAAGAAACGTGGCATTGACAGTTCATTGCATAGCGCGCATTCCTGCGATCAAACACCATCACCTCGAGGGAATCATTTGTGTCGAGGGAAACATCATGTTTGGTGAGCCATTCTGCGGCTGCGTCAAGGAACGTTCCGGTGGGACATGATCCGTAAATCGCGGCAGGGCTACAGGACTCGATGCCTTTCGCAGACACCGAATGCGCGGCCTGGTAGACCGCTTTTGCAGTGGTATGTGACAATACGATACTCATGATATATATCGTGTCAGCTAATGCCGTGTTGACGGCGCTGAGTGGAAAAGCCGTTTTAGAGGTCTAACCAAATGCTGTCCAAAAGCTTGACGCAATTATGAGTTGGTATGCCCTAAATAAAAGTTTTCGCAGCTTAGCTATAGCATATAAATACTCAATTGCCGCACATTTGATATCGACGCATCACCATCCGACAACGAATTACGTGTCGGGAATTGGCCGAAATCGTTCGCAATGAGTGTTCAGAATTTGTGATGGCAAATCTATCTGTGGAACGTAGGGCGGCCCCACTGCGGGGTTTCCCGCTGCGAGACCGCTCGTGATCTACGCCGGGGTTTGTCGCAGGCGTTTCTACTTGGCGAATAGGTTCTTGAGGTTGAACTCGGCTTGGACGGTGCGGAGCATGAGGTCGGTGTCGTCCAGGCCCAGATGCTGCTCGTTGGCGTCGGCGGCGAGGGTTCCACGGCGGCGCGCCCAGTTCTCGAGCGCGGCGGGGGCGGATTCGCGGGGGAGCGAGCGGACGTCGGCATCCAGGCTGCGGCAGATCTGGCGCGAGTCGATGACGATGATCTTGCCGGCGCGGCGTGCCTCGGCGTAACCGTCCAGATGAATTTTGAACCAGCTGTCCTCGAACGCGGCGTTATGCGCCATGTACGGGTACTTCTTCATAAGCTTGAGCAGCTGCTTCTGCAGTTCCTTGTTCTCGCGGAACGGCTTTTTGCCGTCGATGTCGTCCCAGGTGATATGGTGGATATTCGACAACGGCACATCCTCGCCGCGGTAGATGTCGGGCAGGCCGCAGTAATGCGCCTCGGCGTCATGCGGCACGGCGTCGCTGGTGAGGTCCATGATTTCCCAGCCCACGTTGATGATGTAGCCGCGCTCGGGCGCGCGACCGGTGGTCTCGATGTCGATGCCCAGCACCGTGCCTTGGATGGGCTTGCGAGCGTAGGCGACGCCGAGCGCGTCGCGGTCGCCGCGGATCTCGCGCATAACGGACGCGGCGGTGCGCTTTTGCATCTTGCCGATGGCGGCGCAGGTGTCGGCATCGGACAGGCCGCGCGAAAGCGTCGCGGGCGTCACGTTGCGCAGGCGTGCCTCGCCAATCTGGTCGCACAGGTCGCGGTTGCGGTCAGCCAGGTCGCGCACGGTGGCAAAGTCGAAGCTGGGGTCGCCCTCGGCGGTAAAGTACTCGGTCTCGAGCACCTTGAGGGCCTCTTCGCCCTTCTGGCGCTCGGACTCCATGGCGCCGTGATCGCCATAGATAAACATGGGAATAAACGGCTGGCGCTCGTATTCGAGTGCTTGTGAAACGTTCATATAACTTCTCCTTGGATGGGCCGCGTCGTGCGGCTCAGGGTCATTAAGATGTGGCGAGATGATAGTTTACCATGGGCAACTATTGGCACCACGCCTAGGTCTACTACAATACCCTAGTTGACCGCTAGGACTTTTACAATGCTGCCGAAAGACACGAAAGGTTCCATCCGTCATGGATTTGCTGATTGATATTCTGCTCGACGCCGGCAAGGACACGCTCTCGCTTGTGCCGTTTTTGTTGGTGACGTATCTGGCCCTCGAGACACTTGAGCACGTCGCGGGCGACCGCGTTAACGGGGCCATCAAGCGCGCCGGCGCCGCAGGTCCCGTGGTTGGCTCGTTGCTGGGTATGGTGCCGCAGTGCGGCTTTTCGGCCATGGCGGCAACGCTGTACGCCGGTCGTGTCGTGACCTTGGGCACGTTGGTGGCGGTGTTCCTTTCGACCTCCGATGAGATGCTGCCGCTGTTGCTCGCCGAGCAGGTGCCCGTGCAGACCATGGCGATGCTTTTGGCTTCGAAGGCACTGATCGCGCTGGTCACGGGCTTTATCGTGGACGCCGCCATTCGCGGCCTGCGTCGTAACGCTCGCGCGCATGCGGCGATTCGCCGTACCGTGCTGGGAACCGCGGCCAACCCGGCCCACGTGAACTGCGCGCACGACGACCACACTGGCGGTGACATCATCGACGAGGTGGCCGAGGCGGGCGTGAGCGCCGATCACATCCATGAGCTGTGCGAGCGCGACCATTGCGGTTGCGATGAAGACGAGGACGAGCACGAACACGGACATGGCCACGATCACGGTCATGAGGACGAGCATGAACACCATGATGGCCACGGTCACTCCCGCTCTCACGAGGGCGCGCCCCTCCTGTCGATTATTCGCAGCGCCATCTCGCACACCGTGCAGGTATCGGTATTCATTTTTCTGGTGACGCTGATTCTGGTCGCCGTGCTCGAGACCTTCGGCGAGTCCGCGATCGAGCAGTTCCTGCGTGGCAACGAGACGCTCGCCGTCCTGGGTTCGGCGCTTGTCGGCCTGATTCCCAACTGCTCGGCCAGCGTCGTCATCACACAACTGTACCTGGAAGGCGCGCTGCAGCTGGCCCCGATGCTCGCCGGCACGCTCATCTCTGCTGGTGTGGGCTACCTGGTGCTGTTCCGCACCAACCGCAGCGCCCGCGAAAACGTCCTGTTCCTGATCATGATGTACGTCATCGGTGC
>CAJJYO010000109.1 GCA_905197385.1 uncultured Collinsella sp. | reverse complement strand
CACGTGCGGAGGAAGATTTTGAGCTGACGCCGCGCGAACGGAATATTATCGTGCGGCATATGTTTCCGCTGGTGCCAGTGCCGCCGACGTGTCGTGAGGCTTGGATTGTATGCCTGGCAGATAAATGGTGCGCTCTGCGCGAGACGGTCGCCGGTCGTCTGCGGCGCAAGGACGAGGCGGACGATGACGTGAGTGGCGAATCGAGCGAAAAGAGGAGAGGGTAGACGGTGGGGACCGCGATTGATATGGCGTTTGGCGGCGCGACGCTTGCCGTCTGCCCGCTTTCGGCACTGGTGCTCTCGTTTGCCTTTTACGGGTTTTGCGGCTGGGCGTGGGAGTCGACGGTCTGCGCCATGCTCAATCACGGACGATTTGCCAACAGCGGCTTTTTGCTGGGGCCGTGTTGTCCTATCTATGGTGTGGGCGGCATTGCCTGCTGGCTGCTGTTGCGCGGGATTCCGGATGCCTCAAGCCAGTTTGTCGCTGCAGCGCTCGTATGCAGCGTGATTGAGTACAGCGTAGGCGTACTGTTGGAAAAAACAACGGGCGCTCGCTTTTGGGATTACTCGCACCTGCCGTTTAACTTGCACGGACGCATTTGCCTGTACTGGGCCTGCGCGTTTGGCTTGGGTGCGTTGTGTATTTGCCGTTTAGTGGAGCCGGCATTGCTGGGGCTGCTTGGCCATCTGCCGGTGCTGATTGTGCGGCTGTCCGCCTTTATCGTCGCGGTCGCGATGATGGTCGACGCGTTGTGCTCGTTGGCGAGCTGGCGGCGTCTGTCCGATCAGCTGGAGCGCGTCCGGGCCGACCTTGCCGACCGCATCAATGAGTCGCTTGCCGATGCGTCCGACTCCATGCTCGAACGTATTCCCGATTCGGCGATCGACTCGGTGGCGCAGACGCACATCCGCGGCCGTGCCGTTAACGCGTGGCTGGTCGAGCTGGGCGACGCGGCGCTCGATGCCCTGCGCGAGAAGGCTTCGATGCCGACGTTTATCTCGGATGGTGCTCGCGGCCTGGCGCTTGCCGCCCGCCGCGTGGCCGATGCCGCACCGAGCATGCCGCGTCCGTCGCTCAGTCGTCGCCTTGCCGGCAAGGGCATAAGCCGTCCGGTGCCGAGCGTGTCACTCAGCCGCCGCGACCTACGCTTCTTTAACGCCTTCCCGCGCCTGCGCATCAATCGCTACGAAGGTGTCATTCGAGCAACTAATCTCCGCGACCGCGCCCACGAGCTGTTCCGCCGCTAGCCGGGACGGGCGCGCTCACGGCTTCCTTGCTCGCGTATTTCCCGTCCGTTTCGCGTCCGTTGCCGCGCCGTTTCCAAGATTGCGGCACCGTTTCCATTCGACAACGCCGCGTTTAACAACGCCGTATCTGGTCTACACCAGTTGCCCCTCGGCCGCATTATGGGCGCCGACAACGTTCATGCGACCAAGGGAGAGCGAATGTACGATACGGGATCGACAACGTTTATGCTCGTCTGCACCATGCTCGTGTTTTTAATGACACCGGGTCTGGCGTTTTTCTATGGAGGCCTTGACCAGCTGCTGTGCCTGCCGGTACTCAACCAGGTGCTGCAGGCGGCCGAGGGCAATGCCGCGGACGGTGCCGCCTACCCTCAGATCATCAACATTGCCTTCCAGATGGCATTTGCCATGATCACGGCTGCTATCGTCACGGGCAGCCTGGCCGGCCGCGTTAAGTTTGGTGCCATGACGGCCTTCCTGGGCATTTGGCTGCTTGTGGTCTATGCGCCGCTCGCCCACATGGTTTGGGGCGGCGATGGCTCCTTTATCGGCGACATCATCGGCGCCCTCGACTTTGCCGGCGGCGACGTGGTACACATTTCGTCCGGTCTGACGGGCCTGATTCTCTGCTTAATGCTCGGCCGTCGTCGTGGTTTTGGCATGGTGAGCTACCGTCCGCATAACGTGCCGTTTGTGGCGCTGGGCGCCGGCCTGCTTTGGTTTGGCTGGTTTGGCTTTAACGGCGGCAGCGAGTTTAAGGCCGACGCCGTGGCGGCGCTTGCCATCCTCAACACCGTGACGGCCAGCGCGGCGGGCATGGTCTCGTGGCTTGCCGTCGAGCGCGTGCATACCGGTCGCCCCACGCTGGTGGGCGTCAGCACCGGTCTGGTTGCGGGCCTTGTGGTGGTCACGCCGGGTGCGGGCTTTGTCGAGCCGTGGGCGGCGCTGGTCATGGGCCTGATCGTCTCGCCTGTCTGCTACCTGGCCATCAGCCATCTTAAGACCAAGTTTGGCTACGACGATGCGCTCGACGCGTTCGGTTGCCACGGCATCGGCGGCATCTTGGGCGGCGTGCTCACGGGCCTGTTCTGTGTGCCGGAGCTCTCGTGGACCGGTAAGGGTGGCCTGTTCTACACGGGCGACGTGTCGCTGCTCGTCTCGCAGATTTTGGGCATTGTGGTGACGGTCGCTATTGTACTGGTGCTCGACTTGGTGACCGCCGCGGTGGTCAAGGCGCTGTTCCACGGCAGCCTGCACGTGGACGAGGCCGACGAGGCGCTGGGCCTGGACGCGAGTCAGCATGGCGAGAGCGCTTATCCCTCGTTCTCCGGACTCGATTAGCAGCTTCCCCAAGCACCGCACCTTGCCGTTCAATCGTCGCTCACGTACTTAAGTACGCTTCGCTCCTCTTTCACGGCAATCTGCGGCACTTGGGAAACCTGCTAAGACCAGTCAGTTGAACTTTTTGATTTCTGAGGTTGGTTTGCGGCACCTGGGAAACCCGCGTCTCATGTAAAGGGATACGTTAATTATTGAGAGGAATTCATTATGAAAAAGATCACGGCTATCGTGCGCCAGGAAAAGCTTGAGGTTCTTAAAGATGCGCTGTTTGCTGCCGATGTTCGCGGCATGACTATCAACCAGGTGCAGGGCTGCGGTGCACAGCATGGCTGGAAGGAATACGCGCGCGGCAACGAGTTGCTTGTCAACACGATCCCTAAGGTGCAGTTCACGCTCATTTGCGCCGATGAGCATGTCGACGGAATTGTCGAGATTATCTGCAATGCTGCTCGCACCGGTGCCGTTGGAGACGGCAAGATCTGGGTCGAGCCGGTCGAGGAAGTTATCCGCATCCGCACCGGCGAACACGGCCCCGCCGCGGTGTAGGACAATCTTTCGCCTAGCGGGCGCGTCTCTCTTGGGACGCGCCCGCTCTCGTCTACAATATCGTGCAGACGAAGGAGAGGCATGCCCATGATCAAGATGTTTGCGAGTGACTTAGACGGAACGCTGTTGAATGCCCTGCACGAGGCAGACGGGACCATTCGCCGTGTCATTCGCGAGCTGACCGAGGCTGGCCTGCATGTGGTTCCCGCGACCGGACGCTCGACGCTGCCGATCGGCGAGCATGGCTTTACGGGCCTGGCGCTTGACGCCTGCTGCTCTAACGGCTCCATTGTGCGCGACAGTCATGGCGAGGTGCTCAAGACCTGGACCATCGACCCGCAGATCACCGAGGAGCTGCTCAAGGAGTTTCCGGACATTTGCTTTGATTGCTCCACGCCCGATGGCATGTTTTCGAGCGGATCGTTCGAGATGCACCAGGCGGGCTTTAAAAAGGACAGACCCATCAAGCGTATCGTGATGCGCGGCATGCGCGCGCGTGGCGGCTATCACGAGGAACAGTATTTCGATCAGTCGATCGGCGACATCCTGCGCCACGATGTGTGCAAGATCAACTGCCGCGTGACCTCGCCCGAGCTGGAGCGTGACCTTAAGGCGTATCTGGCCGAGCGCTCGGACCGCGTGGTCAACGCGCCGTTCGATCCGGTGATGTTTGAGATCACGGATGTGGCATGCAACAAGGGCGAGAGCGTGGCCTGGCTGGCGGGCTACTACGGCATTGCCGAGGACGAGGTTGCGGTTTACGGAGACGGCGGCAACGACATTGCCATGCTCAAACGTTTCCGCCACAGCTACGCGACCAAAAACGCAAGCGATGCAGCTAAGACCGCCGCGAGCGCGACCATCGGTAGCTGCATGGTCCACGCCGTCCCCAAACACATGCTCGCCACCATGCGCAAGCAAAACTCCCGCACCGTCATCGAATAATGTGGCAAAGGGATAGTCCCTTTGTCACATGGGAGATGCCGGCTTTTGGCGTATAGGACTGTTACGCTTTCGCCACCAACAAATTTCGAGTTATTCGGCCTGTCGGAGGTCGTTAAATGGCTAAAGATGCCCTCGCAGGAACATTCATACCTCTAACGGTGTTTGATTCGGTGACGTAAGTGCGCAAATGGGCATGTATGCGCTCAAATAAGGACAAAAACTCTCAGATAATCCCGGTGGTGCATTTATGCAGAACCAGCAGCGTGGCCGAATAACTCGAAAAATGTAGGTAGCAGTTCGGCGACAAGCTCGGGTATGGCAAAGGAACTGCTCCTTCGCCATGCCCGAGTTCCGATCTTCTGATATGCGAACAAACATTCGCATATCTAACTGCGCTTTGATAGAATTGATACTGTTGACGGCAGTTCCATGTGCCGGGCAGCGCCCTCCATCTGATGGGAGGTGATGCCCATGACCGATTTGATTGATTTCGTGAGACTTCTGACCGCTTTGGTCTCGTTCTTCACGGCACTTGTCGGCCTTTCCGAGGCACTCAAGCAGCGTTCGAAGCGCAACAGAAGGGGTCGCCGCCGCTAAGGCGTTGACCCCCTAATGCAAACAACGGCGCTGCCCAGCTTTCCAGAACTTGGGCTGCCGTCGACACTATTCTACCCACGAATGACATTTTGAACAATCGGCAATGCCGCTTCAAAAGCCAGGCACAACTGGCACAACCTAGGCGGTCGCTGAATGTGACAAAGGGACTGCCCTTTCGTCACATCCCAAATATTGCCTTTACGTGTTGGTACACACGGTGTGCAATAATACTCGCACTGTGCAATAGCGCACAGGTTGAGTAACAAGGAGGACGCTTGTCCCAGCTCGAGAAATGCGATCGCCGGTCCCTTCGCTCGCAGCGTGCCCTTCGCCAGGCGCTTGCCAGCGAGCTTGCCGAAAGCGGCGACCTTTCGCGCATTAACGTCGCGTCGCTCACCGAGCGTGCCGGCCTTACGCGCCGCACGTTCTATTCGCACTACCGCGATATACCCGACTTTATCAATCAAATCGAGGACGGCTTGCTGGCCGAGATCCGTGAGCGCATTGAGCTCATCACCGCAGCTCAGCTGCCTGATCTCTATCACAACATTGATGAGCTCGAGCCGGCGCCCGGTTCGGTTGAGCTGCTGCGCTATCTTGCGGCCAATCGCGACCTTATCGGGGCCCTGCTGGGCCCGGGCGGCGACCCCGCCTTCATTAAAAGGATCATCGATACCGCACGCGAGGCCGTGGTGCCGCGTGCGCAGACGGGCATTTTGGGCCTGGCGCTGGGCACGTTCTTTGACTACTACGTCACCTACGTCGTGAGTGCCGAGGTCGGCCTGATTCAGCGCTGGTTTGAGCGTGGGCTCACCGAATCGCCCGAGACCATGGCGCGCATTATGACGGTTATCGCCTTTGTGCGCCCCGGCGACCTGTATGGCCAACCCATCGATATCAACGTGCCGGAATACGGCCTGAAGTTATTGAACCTGCAGCTCGAGGATACGGCCGACACCGCCGCAACCGTCGAGTCCAACAACTAAGAGGAGAGATAATGAGCAAACTCGTCGATGGCATCAAGGATCGCATGGTCGCTGCCGCACGCGAGGCCGCGCCCGCCGTGGGGGACGCCGCGCAGA
>CAJJYO010000108.1 GCA_905197385.1 uncultured Collinsella sp. | reverse complement strand
GCCTTGGCCTCGGCAGCCGCGCGGACCTTCATGGCCTTCTCGCGTGCGGCCTTCACCTCGGGCGTGATAACGCTCATGGGCTCGGCAGTCGAGACCTGGTAGAAAAAGCCCTTAAAGTCGATCTGCATGTCGGTGATGGCAAGCCCAAACAGGTCGTGCGCCTCGTTCTCAAACGGGAATACCGCCGGATAATACGAGCTGATGGACGGAATCTCCTGGTACTGGTCGATGCCCTCGACCACCAGGTTCTCGATCGCATGGCTGCCATCCCGAGCGATCTGCTCTTGCGCAGCGCGGACGTTGATAAACGTATAGACCAGGCGATACGTGCCGTCGTCCACACAGCGCTCGGCGTGCATTTGCACAAAGCGCGCGCCGACGCCCTTGAGCGCCTGGACATGCGACAGGAGCTCATCGATCCCGACGGTGGTATAGATAGCCTTTTGCATTACTCGGCCTCCTTTGCAGCGACGGGCGTCTCAGCGGGCGCGTCGCCAGCGGCGGGTGCGGCGGACCTGGTGGACACGTTGGCCTCGACGCCGTCACCGGCACCATCAGTCCCGGCCCCCGCAGCCACAAACCCGTCCTCGCCCAGCTCAACGCCACCGTCCCAGGTCGCGGCGCCGCCCACGGTAAGCGGATCGCCGCCGGCGCGCATCACGGCCTCCTTCTGGTCCAGGATGCCGCACGCCTCCACGATGGCATCGATCACGGTCTCGGGGCGAATGGCGCACCCGGGCGCGTACACGTCCACGGGAATCGCGCGGTCCACGCCGCCGATCACGTTATAGGCATCGCGGAACACGCCGCCCGAACACGCACAGATACCGCAGGCCACCACGCACTTGGGCTCGAGCATCTGGTTGTAGATCTGGCGCACGACGGGCAGGTTCTGGGCATTGACCGACCCCGTCACCAAAAAGATGTCCGCATGCTTGGGGTTGCCGGTGTTGACCACGCCAAAGCGCTCCGCATCGAACAGCGGCGTGAGCGAGGCCAGCACCTCGATATCGCATCCGTTGCAGCTCGAGCCGTCGTAATGAATAACCCACGGCGAGCGCGACATTTTATGATCCATGGATGCCGCCTCCTAAATAAACACGTCGACGAGGATGGGCATAAGATTGAGCAGGCCAAACACCAGCGCCACGCCCCATCCGAGCTTAAAGCAGCTGCGCCAGGTGCTGCGGGCAAAGGTGTTGTCGATCAGTACCTCGACAAAATACGTCGCGGCCATCACGACCAGGGCCACGACCCAGCTCACCGGGTTGTCCCAGACAAAGAACATGCCCACCCACATCAAAAACAGCACGGTCTCGCACCAGTGCATAAGGGTCATCTTTGCCAGCGTGCCGCCGCTCATCTCGGTGGCGACGCCCTGAACGATCTCCTGATGCGCGTGATGCGAGTACGAAAGGTCAAACGGCGACTTGCGCAGCTTGATGGTGAGCACCGCGAGCAGCGCGAGGAAAATGGGCGCGCTGTACACGATGATGGGGGCCGACTGCCCCGTCACGGCGATGGAATCGAAGCTATCGGTGGCAAGGTACAGGCCCACGCTCATCAGCAGAACGGCGGGCTCGTAACTCATAACCTGCAGCAGCTCGCGGTCGGCGCCAACCTGGGCAAACGGGCTTTGCGTCGAGGCGGACGCCAACACCACAAAGATCGCGGCGAGCGTCACCATAAAGGCGCACAGCAGCGTGTTGGAGCCCGACACAAAGATGCCGCCGCCCACGACGGTAAAGATGAGCGCGCACGCCATGTAGGTATCGTCCATGGTGTTTACGCTGGCAGGGGCCTTGCTCAGCAGCTTGGCAACGTCGTAGAACGGTTGCAGCAGGCGCGGGCCCACACGGCCCTGCATGCGAGCCGAAAGCTTACGGTCAACGCCGTCGATCAGGCCGCCCACAAGCGGCGCCAGCAGGGCAAACGCCACGGTGCCAATAAAGATGCCCACGACACCCGAACCTTCAAAATACTTGCCACGCAGCACCGAGGGCGCGCTCATGGCAAGCCGCTCGGGCCCAATCCACGCGCAACACAGCAGCGCAAACAAGATAATACTGCAGCACACGACGCTACCCGCGGGACCAATACGCTTCTCGCCAAGGGCGTCCTCCGAGTACCAATTGCGCTTTTCAGCCTTTACCTCGTGTCCCATCGAGCCGCGGAAATGGCGATATTTATCGGTTCCCACGCCCGAAAGGTACACGTTGACGTGCGGCTTATTGCTCACGCGGAATGAAGTCAGCAGCACCACGGCGATAAACGCCACGATAACCACCATCAGATACATGGCGTCCTTGCCGATAACGTACGGCACGCGGCCAAACACCATGGCCAAGTAAGGCGACACCAGACCGCTCGAGATAACCGGGAACGCCACGCAGCACAGAATCAGCAGCGCGGCGATGGTGTTGAGGGCCATCCATTCGGTCTTATGAACATTGACCTCAACGTTTTGAGCCGTGGGGTCGACGCCCGAAAGCTTGGCAAGCCACTTGCCCCAGAAGTAAAACGTCGCGGCCGAGCCAAAGGCCAGAACCATGATCATGAGCACGTTGCCGGTCTGGGCAAACGCCACCAGGGCGCCCCACTTGGACACGAGCATGCCAAACGGCGCCACAAACATGCCCATGATGCCCAGCATCATCAGGCGCGTCAGGTGCGGCATGCGGCTGAACATACCGTCCATGTCCTCGATATTGCGGCTGCCGATATGATGCTCGGCCGTGCCCACGCACAGGAACAGCAACGACTTTGCCACCGTATGGAACAGGATCAGGAAGATGGCCGCCCATACGGCCTCGGGCGCGCCGACACCCAAGCAGGCACTGATGAGGCCCAAGTTGGAAATGGTGGAGTACGCGAGCACACGCTTGGCGTTGCTCTGCGAGATGGCCATGAGGGCAGCGAGCAAAAACGTGATGGCACCCACACTCGTGACCATAAAGCCGGTCACGGGATAGATGGCATAGAGCGGGCTCAGCTTGACCATCAGGAACACGCCGGCTTTGACCATGGTTGACGAGTGCAGCAGGGCGCTCGTGGGCGTGGGGGCAACCATGGCGCCCAGCAGCCAAGTGTGGAACGGCATCTGTGCGGCCTTGGTAAGGGCGGCGAGCGATAGCAGGACGACCGGCATCACCAGCAGTGCGGACTGCGCGGTACCGGCGCCGGAAAGCTCGATCATGCCCGAGATGGTCAGCGGCATGCCGTTGACGTGCAGAAACATAAGGCCCGCCAAAAACGCGATGCCGCCCAGCATGTTGAGGATGATCTGGGTGAAGGCGTTTTTGATGGCCTCGGGCGTGCGCGTGTAGCCAATCATGAGGAACGAGCACACGGTGGTGATTTCCCAGCCGCAGAACAGCCACTCAAGGTTGTCGCTCGTCACGATGACGAACATGGCCGAGAGGAACAGGAACATGAGCGCCAGGAACTGCGGGCGACGGTCGGGCGCGGTCTGCCCGCGCAGCGCGGCCTCGTGCTCGTCATGGGCCTGGAAGTCCTTCATGTAGCCCAGGGCATACACGCAGATAAGGCTGCCGACAATGCCAACGGCGAGCACCATGATCACACTCATGTAGTCCAGGTAGAGCGGGGTTGCGGTGACGGCTTCGGTCGCGGGCAGCGTCATGGCTGCAAAGGCGAGCGAGCCCACCAGTTGGACTATGCCGAGCACCGTGGTGAGCGCGTTCCTATATTTGTACGCGTTGTATAGGATGACGGCGCACAGGATGACGTCGATGACGGAGCTGATGATCGAGAGCACATGCGAGGTACCGGGGGCAACCTCAAAGCTCTGCGGACCCGTGCCAAAAAACATGACGGCGACTACAACCGTCACCGCCATAATAATGCCGGAACCTATGAGCCCCACCGCATCGCGGGCGCGGTCACCGCGCGCGAGCAGCATGCTCAGCGCCGGTACCAGCGGAAACAGGGTAAGGAAATACAGTAGCGTCATACCATCACTCCCCCATGCAAAAACGCTGCAATTGTTTAACGTTATAGCTCAATTGAGGAGCAGCGGCGGCAGGTTTTCGGTCAACTGGGGAGTTTTAGGCGTACGGGGTAAGGGCACGTCCGCTTTGGAGCAGTGGGGCGACGCTCCCCTATCGCAGCGACAGGCGCGCGGGCCACTGCGCGCGGTTTATTGGCCACGTTGGAGGATGTCCCGACAGGCTCCCGCCGGTCCAAAAAGTTGGCGCGGCAAGAAAAATGCGCCCCTATGGGCGCACCATCCCGTTTGCTATTCCGCCTTTTTAACGCGCGGCTTGCGACCGCGCGGCTTATCGACCAGTGCGGCCTCACCGCTCTCGCGGTACTGACGGCACCAAGCCTTGACCGAAGACTCGCTGGGAATCTTGTGCTTGATCATGGCCTCGCGAACCGTCAAGCCGTTTTCCAGACGGTCCTTAACCACAGCGAGCTTTACGTCGTACGAGTAGGTGTGATGATGCGAACCGGCATTGAGAACGGCGTCGGCACCGCCCACGGCATACGCGCGGGCCCACTGACGAGCCGTGGCCTGGGGAATGCCAAGCTCCGCGGCGAGGGCGCGATGACCGACCCCCTCTTGGAGGATCTCGACGGCGCGCTGCCTAACCTCGGGCGCATGCGTGCGAGTCCTAGTTGCTTCCGACATACCTGCCACTTCTTAGCCTTAACCGTTAATCTGCTTTCTTACGTGCAAGTTAGATAGTAGCATTTTACTGTTTGCTCAAAGCAGTTAATTAAAATAGACGCGGCGTTATCTGGGCATTTGGCACCAAATTACGACATTTCTTTATCGATTATTTACGCTGGTAGCTGACTCGCAGCTAATCGTCATTCGCTTGTCAACAAAATTGGCATCTCTTTATGTCCTTTGATATAGAGGATATAGTTATTAACCCCTCCCCCAATAATTTTGAGTGATCTGCAAGGCAGTAGACGTCCTCACTCCTCATGATTACCGCGCATTGCCATCCACCGGAGCAAAACAAAAAGGGCGGGACCTGCTGCGCTTGCAGGCCCCGCACCGGTTGACACCCGACGGGGCACAGCCGGGCGAGACGGATCCGTGCTACCGCCCCGCCTGGCCGCGATGTTCAACTACAGCTCGTTGGCCGCGTGATACGCCGTGCGAATGGCGCTCGCAATGTCGGCGGTGCGCTCACCCGAGCAGTCGCCCACGCAGGTCACGGGCACCGTCACGCCATCCAGGTCAAACGCGTTGGCCTTGGAGCCCACGGCCATCACCACGTAATCGCAGGCGATCTTCACCGGCTCCTCGGCGCCGTCCTCGGTGGTGCGAACAGCCTCCACGCCCTCGTCGGTAATGGCGGTCAGGCGGGTCTTCACGTGCTGCTCCACGTTGTGCTCGGCAAAGTCGCTCATAATCAGCGGCAGAATGGTCTCGGACTCGCCCGCGGCAATCTTGTCGAGCATCTCCACGATCGCCACCTCGCAGCCGTGCTGCAGCAGATACTCGGCGGTCTCGGTGCCCACCAGGCCACCGCCAATGACGGCGACGCGGCCGCTGAGCTCCACCTTGCCGGCCAGCACGTCCCAGCTCGAGACGACCTTGTCCGAGTCGCCACCCGGAACGGGGATGACCACGTCGTGCGCGCCCACAGCCACAATCGCGGCATCGGCGGCGTTGAGGTCCGCGGGGCTAGCGACGTGGTTGAGCTCGACCTTCACGCCCAGGCCAGGCAGAATCTTCTCGTAGTACTCGACCGAGCGCATGATCTCGTCCTTGCGCGGAGGCGCAGCCGCCAGCACAATCTGGCCGCCCAAGTGATCGCTCGCCTCGTAGATGGT
>CAJJYO010000107.1 GCA_905197385.1 uncultured Collinsella sp. | reverse complement strand
GTAGCGCTGCGTCTTCTCCAGAAAGTCGACGACCTCCTTGAGGGATTCCTTGGCCTCTTCCTGGCCGGCGACATCTTTAAAGGTCACGCCCACGTCCTTGGAGGCGATCACGCGCGCGCCGGACTTACCCAGTCCACCGCCGCCAAAACCACCGCCGCCAAAGTTCATCGACGGACCGTCATCACCCATGGCCTTCTTCATGCGGCGGTTGAGCCACCAACCGATGAGGAAGAAAATCGCCATGGGAAGGATGAGCGTGAGCAGGTAGTAGGTCATCAGACCCGAGTTTTTATCGGGAACGACCGACTCAAGCGAGGCGCCAGATTCAAGCACGCGATCGGTAAAGCCAGCGTCATTCGGCACACCGGTCGTCTTGTAGGCGATGTTCTCGTCCTCGCCCTTCTTGGTGTAATAAATCGTGTAATCATCCGTGTTGTACTCGACCTTGTCGACACTCTTCTTATCGAGCGCTTTGACAAACGTCGAGTAATCGGTCTTCGTAATCTGCTGCGTGTGACCGATGTTGGGGAACAGAACGGTCGAGAGCACGAGGTAGACGACGAAGGCGATGAGCACGTAGAGGATCATATTCCGTCTACGTTTGTTGTCATCCATCTCCATCTGCTTGAACTCCATCTACTGGGGTTGATAATGTTTTCTAGAATACCCAACCAGAACGGCGATAAACCGACGCCGGGCACGAAAGGACAGAGATGGCATCACTGGGAGTCGGCAAGGTTCAAATCTACACAGGCGACGGCAAGGGCAAAACCACGGCCGCCTTGGGGCTGGCTTTGCGCGCCACGGGTTATGGGCTCGACGTACTCATGCTGCAGTTTGCCAAGAAGCTGCACTGCGCCGAACACGATGCCGCGCCGCGCCTGGGACTGCGCATTATACAGGCCGACCGTGACACGCCCGAGGCTTGCGCCGAGCAGATCATGGAACTTGCACGCGAACAGATCTCGCAGGTCGACGTGCTCATTCTGGACGAACTCGGCGAGGCCATGCGCCGCGGCTTCGTGACGCGCGGGGATGTCGAAGCGCTGATCGCGATAAAGCCCGCCACCACGGAGCTCGTGCTCACCGGCCGAGGCCTGCTGCCACTGGCCGACCTTGCCGACCTAGTCACCGAAATGCGCCCCATCAAACATTACTTCGACGAAGGCCTCCTAGCCCGCCAAGGCATCGAATACTAATTGATTCGAAAGGGACGGAGGAAAACGGATCATCGACATCACGACGAAGAGCAATGATCCGTTTTCCTCCGTCCCCAAGGGATCATTAGGCGGTGGCGCGGCCTAGCCAGTTGCCGCTGTGATGGTAGACGGTGAACATCATGGCGGTGATTACCCAGGTTACGGGGTAAACCAGCAGCAGGTGCTCAAGCGACGGATCGAACGGCATAATCGCAAACACCCAGATCACCCTGAGCACGACGGTGCCAAAAATCGTGAGCAGCATGGGCTGCAAGCTCACGCCGGCGCCGCGGATGGAACCCGACGCGTTCTCGATAATCGAGAAAATCGCGTAGAACGGCGCGATAAAATGAAGAATCGTCGTGGTGTACGCCGAAATCGAAGCATCGTCGACAAACAGACGAGACAGCGGACCCGAGAATACCAGCAGCACGGCAGACAGGCCACCAATGAGCATAAACGACAGCACGAGCGACGTATGGTAGCCCTTGCGCATGCGCTCGTAGTTGCGCGCGCCAAAGTTCTGTGCCGAGAACGTGGTGATCGACACGCCAAGCGCCTCGGTAACCATCCAGACAATGCCATCCAGGCGGCCCGAAAGACCCCAAGCCGTGGTGACATCGGCACCAAACGAGTTGACCGACACCTGAATCAAAACGTTGGAAATCGAATACGCAGCAGACTGAAAGCCAAGCGGCAGACCACACGAGATCATGCTCTTACAAATGCCAGGATCAATGCCGAGTTTGGACAGTGAAAGCCGCCACGCACCCGGTGCGTGCATCATACGAATCACGATCATCGTGGCGTTGGAGCAAATGGTCAGCGCCACCGCGATGCCACAGCCCAGAGCCTCCATATGAAGCACGGCAACGAAGATGACATCCAGCACCGCATTAACAAGGCAGCCGGAAGCGATGATCACAGCAGGCCCGCGCGTGTCGCCCACGGCGCGCAGCAATGCCGTTCCCATATTGAGCAGCAGCGCCGCAACCATGGCGGCAAAATAGCAACGGGCATAGGCCACGCCCTCGGCCAATAGTTCATGCGGCGTGTTCATAAGCACCAGCATGGGCTCAACGAACACTATGCCAAGAATCGAGAAAACGATACCGCCCACCAGCGCGAGCGTCATAGCCGTATGGACCGATCGGCTCAGGCGCTCGTCATCGTGCTGGCCAAAAAACTGGCCCGTAATGACCGCGCAGCCGGCACCGACGCCGACACAAAAGCCGATGCAGAGCTCTGTAAGCACCATCGTCGCCTGAATGCCACCCAGCGCGAGCTTGCCGCCAAACTGACCGACGATATAGGTACCGATAAGCGTGTATGCCTGCTGAAAGAACGAACTAAAGAAAATGGGAACGCACAGCGACAGCAGCTGCTGCCAAATGACACCCTGCGTTACATCGATAGCCGTAGATTTCTTAGCCATACGCCCTCCCCACTAGCGTACGTCATACAACAAAACGGCAATTTAAGACCAAAGCCGACACCAGCTTAGCACCGACCAGCGTCGGCCGAAACGCCCCGAAGCACAGCCCGGTGCGAAATTTCTGTTTAGTGATACAAACCCGGCTGGTAGTGATACTCATTGCTCACATGCGGACACAGCTGCCAAAAGGCGACAGCACTTGCCGCGGCCACGTTGAGCGAATCGACCCCGTGCGCCATCGGAATTCGCACGGCTCGGTCACAGCCCGCAATGGTCTTGGCGCCCAAGCCAGCACCCTCGGTGCCCATAAAGATTGCCAGGCGGTCAATCTCCTGCAGCGCGGGATCGTCCAACGACACCGAATCATCCGTCAATGCCATGGCGGCACACGAAAAGCCGGCATCGTGTAGCGCCGCCAGCCCATCATGCGGCCATACGCGCGCCTCGCTGCCAATGCGTGTCCAGGGCACCTGGAACACCGTGCCCATGCTCACACGGGCCGAGCGACGGTACAGCGGATCGCAGCACGTAGGGCTCACCAAAATGCCATCGACGTTCAGCGCAGCCGCCGAGCGGAAAATCGCGCCGACGTTGGTGTGGTCGACAATGCCCTCGAGCACGCACACGCGCACCGGGCGCTCCCCCGCCGCTTCGACGACGCCACCCAAGAACTCGGCTACCGGAATCTGACGTGGACGGCGGAATGCCGCGAGCGCACCGCGTGTCACGTTAAAGCCCGTCAGCTGCTCCATAAGCTCCATCGAGGCCACGAACACGGGAACCGGGCCCGCGCCCTCGCGCACAACCAGGCGCTCAAACAGCGGCATCATCTGGTCGAGCCAGCGTTCGCCCAAAAGAAAGCTCACCGGCTCGTATCCGGCGCGAACCGCGCGCTCGATAACCTTGGCACTCTCGGCGATAAAGATGCCCTTTTGCGGCTCCAGCACGCAGCGCAGCTCGCGCTCGGTCAGTCGCACGTAGGCATCGAGCCGCTCGTCCTCGAGCGAATCGATTCGCAGCACCTCAACGACATCAGTCATAGCAGCCAGCCCGCACCTTTCTTTACAGCACCTATATCAAACGAGGCGACGCCAGGCGCCGCCCCTCACTCATTCCAACCCGATAATACCGTGGGCAAAAAAGAGATTTAAGCATCAACGCGACGATACGTCACGAACTCATAATCGACACCCTCGTCGCCCTCGCCCGCGGCAATCGTGGCAACACCGCAACGCCGCGCAATCTCCCACGCGGGATCGGCATCCAAATCGGGAAAGTACGTATCCACGTCATGCACGCAATGGTTATGCGTAACCTCGGCCTCCACGCAATACGGCAAAAACTGTAGATATACCTCGCCGCCGCCAATCACCCACGCAACAGGTTCATCGGCCACCGCCGCGAGCGCTTCGTCGATGCTATGCACAACGTCGACGCCCTCGGCAGCAAAGCTCTCGTCGCGGGTGAGCACGATATTGCGGCGGTTCTTGAGCGGTCGTCCGCCGGGAAAACTCAGCAGCGTCTTGCGCCCCATAATGACCGGGCAACCTTTGGTGCATGCCACAAAATGACGCATGTCGGCACGGTTGGACACCACCATGTCGCCCTCGCACCCAATACCCCAGTCATCGCACACGGCGACAATGGCAGAAAGCTTACACGTCATACGCGTCACCTACACCGCAATGGGGATGTTCTTGACCTGCGGGCCGTGCTCATAGCCCTCAACAATCAGATCATCGGTCGTAAACGCGTAGAAATCATGCACATCGGGGTTGAGCGTTACCTTGGGAGCCGCAAACTGCGGACGCTCGATAAGTTCGCGGATGATATCGACATGACGGTCGTAAATGTGGGCATCGGCAATCACGTGCAGCAGCTCGCCAGCGATCATATCGACCGACTGCGCAACCATCATCAGCAAAATGGCGTACTGGCACACATTCCAGTTGTTCGCGGCCAAAATATCCTGGCTACGCTGGTTGAGAATCATGTTGAGCGTCGGCTTGTCGTCCTGCGGACGCTGCGTGACGTTATAGGTCACGCTGTAGGCGCACGGATACAGATGCATCTCGGACAGATCGCTGAACACGTACGTGTTCGTCATAATGCGGCGACTGTACGGCGTGTGCTTAAGGTCGTACAGCACGCGGTCCATCTGATCGAAGTCACCCTCGGCATAATGGCTCTTCTGCCCAATCTGATACCCGTAGGCTTTGCCGATGGAGCCGGTCTCGTCAGCCCACTCATCCCAAATATGGCTGTTGAGGTCATGTACGTTATTGGACTTCTTTTGATAGATCCACAGGATCTCATCCATGGCAGATTTGAGGGCCGTACGACGCAGGGTAAGCGCCGGAAACTCCTCACGCAGGTCGTAGCGCGCCGTGACACCAAAGTTTTTAATGGTATAGGCAGGGGTGCCATCCTCCCACACCGGGCGGACCTTTTGGCCCTCGGTGGTGGTGCCATGGTCCAGAATATCGCGGCACATGGTTACAAACTGTTGATCAGCCTTGCTCATTGACCCTCCTGTCAGTCGCCTACAAGCGAGATTCATTGTAGCCCAGGCGCACGCGGCCCCACAGCCCTAACATAAGCCCTCATTTTCTGACATATGCCAGAAATCCTTTGCGCAAATTTGCACGTTCGCTATTCTATTGTTGACATATGTCAGATAAGGAGTGCGCATGGCAGGAAGACGCGAGAAACTGCGCCGCGTCGGGATCATCCCCGAATACCGCGGCTTTACCCCTGACGGCCTAGCCAGCGGAAACGCCATCGACATGACGATCGACGAACTCGAGGTGCTGCGCCTGTGCGACCTGGAAGGCCTTAACCAAGAGGCAGTCGCACAGCAGATGGGCATCGCGCGCGCCACGGTGGCGGCAATTAGCAGCCGTGCGCATCGCAAGGTGGCAAACGCGCTGGTCAACGGACGGGCGCTCATCATCGAAGGCGGCAATATCGCGTACTCCCCCATCACCACAGCGACGGCCGTATGGCCAGCAAAGGAGGTCGACACCATGAGGGTGGCAACCACGTACGACAACGGCAACATCTTTATGCACTTTGGCCGCAGCGAGCAGTTCAAGATCTATGACATTCAGGACGGCAAGGTGCTCAACGAACAGGTCGTGGGCACCGGCGGCACTGGTCACGGCGCCCTGGCGGGCCTGCTCGCCAACGGCGGCGTGG
>CAJJYO010000106.1 GCA_905197385.1 uncultured Collinsella sp. | reverse complement strand
TGTAGGCGCGGGCAAGACGCGTGATGGAGTCGAGCACCACCACGACATCGCCGCCCAGCTCCACGATGCGCTTGGCGCGCTCGATGACGAGCTCTGCCACACGAGTGTGGTTGTCGGCGGGCATATCGAAGGTCGACGCCACAACCTCGCCCTTGATGGAACGCTGCATATCGGTAACCTCTTCGGGGCGCTCGTCGACGAGCAGGCAGATGAGGTGCACCTCGGGGTTGTTAATCGAGATAGACTGGCAGATCTTCTTGAGGATTGTGGTCTTGCCGGCCTTGGGCGGGGACACGATCAGGCCACGCTGACCCTTGCCGATCGGCGACACGATGTCGATGGCGCGACCGGTAATGGAGTCCTTGCCATGCTCCATGCGCAGCGGCTCGTTGGGATAGACCGGGGTGAGGTCACCGAACTTGGGGCGGTTGCGAATCTGCTCGGGGTCTAGACCGTTGACGGTCGTGATTTTGGCGAGGCCGGCGCGCTTGTCGCCGCCGCGCGAAGGACGAAGCGAGCCCTCGATGACGTCGCCCGTGCGCAGACGCGCGGAGCGGATGAGGTAGGCGGGCACGAAGGCGTCGTCGTTGGACTTCATGTAGCCATGGGCATGGATGATACCGGAGCTGTCCGGACGAATCTGCAAGATGCCCTTGATGTCGCGGAAGCCCTCGGCCTTCGCGGCGGTGACGTAGATCTCCTCGACGAGCTCGGCTTTCTTCTTGCCGGTCGTCTCGATCTCGAACTCCTTGGCCTTCTCGCGCAGTTCGGCGACTTTCATGGCCGCGAGTTCCTCGCGCGAAAGCGTGGGCTCGGTGGGAGCGGCGTTGCGCTCCTTGTTGCGCTGTTTGCGATCGCGCTGGCGGTTGCGACGGTCGTTGTTGCGGTCGTCCTTGCGCTCGTTGCGCTCGTCGTTGCGCTTGTGCTGGCGACGGTTGGGACGAGTGTCGTCTTCGCCCTCAGCGGGCGCGGCGCCATCGTTTGCGGCGGCATCGGCGTTAGCCGCAGCGGCGCCATTGGCCTCGGCGCCGGAATCGACCTGTGCTTCGACATCAGCCTGCTGCTCGGACGCCTTGGCCTTAGCGGACTTCTTACGACCGCGCTTGGGCTTCTCGGACGCAGACTGTTCGACGTCTTGGGGCTCGGCGGCATCAGTCGATGCATCGGCGGTCGTCTCGGCGGAATCCTCGGACGCACCCTTCTTGGCAGCCTTGGCCTTGGACGTGCGCTTAGCAGCAGTACGATGGCTGCGACCAGGACGGACGTCGGCGGGCTCGACATCGGCGGGAGCGGCCTCGGAAGTCGTAGCATCCTGGACGGGTGCATCGGCAGTGGTTGCAGACTCGGCGGTCGCCGCAGCGGCCTTCTCTGCCTCGACGAAGGCCTTGGGCTTGCGACCGCGACGGTGCGGGCGCAAAGCCGGATCGACAACGGGAACTTCGCTGGCCTCGACAGGCGCAGCGGGCTCAGCAGGCGATGTGCCCTCCCCTGCCGCGGAACGGACCGAAGCCTCAGTGAGCTCGGGGGTTACCTGATCGGCAACCTGCTCGGCCTTAGCAGCCGTGCGACGGCGTGTGCGCGGTACCGGCTTCTCGGTCGGCTGGTCGGCGACAGGGGTCTCGGTGGCGGCAGGCGTCTCGGGCACAGACGGAGCTGCAAGCTCGGTCAGAGCCGCGGCCTCGCGCTCGGCAGCACGACGGCGGGCGCGCACCACCTGAGCCTCGCTAATCTGCGCCAACGCACGCGCCTGCGCGACCTCATCGGAAATCGGCGCCGAGGCGTCAGCTGCAACGGTGCGCTTGGCGCGCGTCGTGCGCGTGGTACGGCGCTTGGGCTTGGTGACCTCCTCGCCATCAGTGGCAGGCTTGACCGTGCGGCGCGTACGCTTGGGCTTTGCCGGAGCAGCCTCCTCACCAGTTGCAGGCACGGCCTTCTCAGCCGCTGAAGGCGTAGGCGTCGAAGCAGCCTTAGGCGTCTCAGGAGCCGAGGCTTGCGCGGGCGCCGCGACCTGGTCCAACGCAACCGGTGCAGCGGGAGCGGCTTGCGTCGTCGTTATTTCGTTTTCTTGCTGTTGATCAGACACAGTGTTTGCTCAACTTTCTTTTCAAGCCCTGTGATCACATGCTCCCTGCATAAACCTTCAGGGCGGCTAAACAGTCTAGCTCCGTCAAATACCGACGGACATCATTGATCTGTATCGAGATATTTGCGTCATATACGCAGCGTTAGTGTAACACAACCGCAACCAACCGCAACCACCTGCAACTTAGTCATTGAGTCATTGAGGACGTTCTTAAACGACTAGTCAAAAGGGACAATCTTTGGTTTAACACCCACAAATCTGACTGCCTCCGCCAAAACTGTGGCGGTTTACTACGATGAATCGCTCAACCGCGATCACTCCGAAACTTGTTGAACTAAAACCGCAGGTAGATGCCTTGCACTTTTTTGCGAAAAGCCGGCGTAGTTGGAATTTCTCATTTCATCGTAGTAAACCGGCATAGTTTCGTATTTCCAGCAGTTCCAAATTCGTCAATACGTCGGCGTTTGCAAAAAGCCCGACCTCCGTGGGAGATCGGGCTTTCAAGGCTTAGTTAAACCAAGTCTGTACGGTCAAATGACCCGTAGCTTACATCTGCTCGGGCGCGGAAACGCCAACGAGGGTGAGCACCAGGGCGAGCGTCACACGGACGGCATCGCAAGCGGCCAGACGGGCACGCGAAAGCTCGGGGTCGACGGGACGGCCCTCGCTCGGCAGCACCTGACAGGCAGCGTAGAAGCTGTGGAAGTCGCCGGCGAGTTCCTCAGCAAAGTGCGTCAGACGGAACGGGGCGCGGTCGCGAGCGCAGCTGGCGATGAGGTCGGTGAGCTCGTTGAGCTTGCGCGACAGGGCGAGCTCGGTCGGGTCGGTCAGCAGCGAGTAATCGACGTTCTCACCGATGGCCTTGGCGGCGACGGCCTTCATGCCCATCTCGTCAGCCTGCTCGGGCGTAACGTCAGCGGCACGGCGCAGGATGGAGCACACGCGGGCGTGAGCGTACTGCACGTAGTACACCGGGTTGGAGTTGTCGCGCTTCTTGACGGCCTCAATATCGAAGTCGACCATCTGATTGGAGCTCTTGGAGATGAGGGTGTAACGGGCAGCGTCGGAGCCGACCTCGTCGACGAGCTCCTGCAGGGTCACCATGGTGCCCTTACGCTTGGACATACGGACGGGCTTGCCGTTGCGCAGCAGGTTGACGAGCTGGCCCAGCAGAACCTCAAACTTGCCGGGGTAACCCAAGGCATCGCAGACGCAGCGGACGCGCTCGATGTAGCCGTGGTGGTCGGCGCCCCAGATGTCGATGACGTGGTCGACGCGCTGGAACTTATCCCAGTGATAGGCAACGTCGGAGGCGAAGTAGGTGTACTCGCCGTCGGACTTGATCAGAACGCGGTCCTTGTCATCGCCCAGGTCGGTGGAGCGGAACCACAGGGCGCCGTCCTTGGTGTAGAGATAGCCCATCTTGTCGAGCTTCTCAAAAGCGCGGTCGACGGCGGAGGTGCCGGCGGTCTCGCCCTCGGTGTCCTTCACATACAGCGAGCGCTCGGAGAACCAACGATCGAAGTCGCAGTTGACGGCATGGCAAAGGTCGCGCATGTTGTCGACCATCTTTACATAGCCGCGCTCGCGGAAGCTCTCCATGCGCTCCTGCGGATCGGCGTTGACCCACTTATCGCCGTCGGTGCGCCAGAACTCGGCGGCCTCGTCGATGATGTAGTCGCCGCCGTAGGAGTCCTTGCCTAGGGTCTCGGCAAAGTTGTCCTGATACGGATGGGTCTCGGGATGCTCGTCGCTCTCGTCGGCAACAAAGGCGTCGCGGTCGGCGATCAGCAGCTTGTGAGCCTCGTCGATATCCACGCCCTGCTTGGCGATGATGTCGGCAAGCTGCATATAGCGCGTGCTGATGGAGTTGCCGAAGGTGTTCATCTGAGAGCCGTGGTCGTTGATGTAGAACTCACGCTGGATGTCGTAACCGGCGTGGTCCATAACACGGCAGAGCGAGTCGCCCAGCGCGGCCCAGCGGCCGTGGCCGATGTGCATGGGGCCGACGGGGTTGGCGGAAACGAACTCGACCTGGGTCTTCAGGCCACCACCGACGTTGGACTTAGCGAAGTCCATACCCTTCTCGCGAGCCTCGCCAAAGATGGCATTCTTGACGGCAACGGAGAGGTAGAAGTTGATGAAGCCGGGGCCTGCGATCTCGACCTTCTCGATCGCGGGGTCCTCGGGCATATGGGCAACGATGGCCTCGGCGATCTTGCGCGGGGCGCAGTGGGCCAGCTTGGCGGACTTCAGGGCCATGGTAGAGGTCCACTCGCCATGAGAAGTGTCAGCCGGTCGCTCGATAGCGCAATCGTCAAGTTCAAATGCGGAAAGGTCGCCGGCCTCCTGGGCCGCAGCAAGCGCAGCGCGTACCAGCTCTTCAATCTTCTCGGGCATAGATCCTCCTTGTGTTAAAGCCCCCGAGCTCTTGGTCACTCGTAGGGCAAAAGCCAGAGTTTGTAGCACTCTATCACAAGCGACGGGCACTGTCGCAGGGTAAAGCTAATAGATATTGCATATGCACAAAAATGACTACAGCTTGTATGGAGTCACTCAAAGATGCCGGTCTGCCTGCAGATTATGCAGGCGTTGAAAATGCATAAAGGCGTGAATGAGCTGCGTCTGTTATCGAATACTCTTACCTATCAGAGTTGTGTGCTTTTCCTGCATAAAGTACGGGTTTGCGCACGTCAGCGTGTTATTCTAGACATACGTAAATTCGTATAAGTTGGAGGTAGCATGTTCTCAATCGGTCAACACGTCATTCATCCGGGCCAGGGAGTCTGCACCGTCGTCGGTTTTAGGGACGACACACCGCAGCCCATGCTGCTGCTCGAGACCAAGCAGGGACATGCGCAGACGATCCTCATGTACCCCGTGGCGCAGGCCGACCGTCTGCACGCCGCCATCTCTCAGCAAGATGCCGAGCACCTGCTGAGCCACTATGACGAGCTGGAGTGCGACACCTTTACCGAGCGCAACAGCTCGCTTGAGGAGACACACTTTAAGCAGCAGCTCAAGCTGGGCGCGCCGGAGACGGTCCGCGTGGCAAAGACCATGATGCACCGCATTCGCCAGGCCGAGGAAGCTGATAAAAAACCCAGCTCCTACTACATGCGCGTACTCAAGGAGGCCAAACGCCGCTCCATCGAGGAGTTCGCCGTGGCCCTTGGCGTCACCGAGGAGGCCGCCGAAGCCCGCCTAGCCCAAGCCGCCCTCAACTAACCCATCCGCGCCAAAAACCACCACAAAGGGAACAGGCACCTTTGTGGTGGTTTTCTTGTTCTAGTAGTATTCATTCTTATCGATACCCACGAGCACAAGGAGTCTCTTATGGCAGAGCCGCTTACCGCCGGAATCACCCGCGACCGCGCGTTCGAACTGCTCAATGAGCACAACAAGGACCCGTTCCATATCACCCATGGCGAGACGGTCGAGGGCACTATGCGCTACTTTGCGCGCGAGTTCGACCCCGAGAACGAGGAGTTTTGGGGCATCGTCGGTCTGCTGCACGACCTGGATTGGGAGGAGCATGAGGACGACCCCATGAACCACACCATCTATGCTGCCGAGATTCTTAAGGGCGAAGGTGCGTCTCCCGAGCTCATTCGCGCCATCCAGACGCACACGTCGGACTTCAATACCTCGCTGCCCAAACCCGAGCTGCAGATGGAAAAGATCCTGTTTGCCTGCGATGAGCTCACCGGCCTGATCGGCGCTGCAGTCATCATGCGCCCGAGCAAGAGCGTTATGGACTTTACGACCAAGTCGCTCAAGAAGAAGTTCAAGGACAAGCGCTTTGCCGCCGGCTGCTCGCGCGACGTGATTTCGCAGGGTGCCGAGATGTTGGGCTGG
>CAJJYO010000105.1 GCA_905197385.1 uncultured Collinsella sp. | reverse complement strand
GAGGGTCTGACTACGAATCAGAACGTCATAGGTTCGAATCCTATACGCCGCACCACTTGAGCTTGAAGCCTCCGGAAACGGGGGCTTTTCTTTTATGGCAACCATGCATGGATTCGAACCTCGGTCGAGGCGCGAGCGTGAAGCGGACTATTTCTTATCGACTCGTGTAAGATTCCGAGTAGGTGTCGCGGCCCATCCGCGACCGCTCCTTCTCTAGACGACCGATCAGGGTGATATTTCGTGGCAGAGCGTCCGACATACAAGCTCAGGTTTTTCGATCCCAAAAAGCGTTTTCCATCGATGCCCGAGCAGCCTGCGGGGCGCTCGTATGGTGTTGTCTGGAAAGTCTTTGGCGAGGATCCTAAAGAGTCGTGCTACGTCGTCGAATTCGTCGGCAAAAGCCACATATCGCTCTTGGGCTACGTGAGCGTGTCGGGCAAGGTTTATAAGGTTGACCGCCCTGTTCGGGAAGCACCGTTGCCCGAGGACCCCGACATGGAGCTGGTCCTTCACGAGTCCGATTCCAGTATTGGCGAGATTATGGTGAGGGAGGCCAACGGAGCAATGCGCGCGTGTGCGCGAACTGCCGGCTCTCCCGAAGGCCCCATGCGCGAGCAGTCCGACCTCGAGACATGGAATTCGACCCGCGCCCTTCCTTACGGCGAGTTTATGGCCTCGATGTTCTTGCGCTACGTGATATTTGCCAACTCCGAAAGCACTATTGCGAACACGGCGGGCGTCGACGGTCTCGATGCAGACATGCAAAACGCTGTCGACAAGATCAAACTCGTAAAGTTGCCCGAGCCGGTCGAGGTGTTTTTGGGCTTTGACACGGCGCCGCTCCCCGATGCTATCGAGACGCTGCTTTACCGTGTTGACCATGCCGAGAATCCGAGCGGTATCGAGCGTTATGCCGCCGCCCTGATGAGCGAGATTGACTTGCCCCGCCTGCGCACCATTGCTGCCAAGTCCGAAATGAGCCTAGCGCGCATCGACCGCTCAAAGCTTTTCTATCTCAATTTTGATCGTAGTCTGCTGGACCAGGACGAGATTGACATGCTGCTTGCCGTCGAGTGCCATCTCAACCGCCTCTCCGGCATCCTTGAGCGCATTGGGGCTGGATTGGTCCCCGCGGCGTCCTCGCCGAGCTTTGAGGGTTGTGCGCTCTTTGACGCGTGGCATATTGCCAAGACGACCAACGATGTTCCTCGACTGCTCGATACGACCTCGAGCGATAACCCATGGGCCAAACCGGGGACGGTGACTTGTCAGCCGGGCGGTGAGTGGGACGTGCGCACCCGCTTCGCGCATATCGTCGAGGCACTCAACGTGGTCACACGGCTCGACTATACCTATCGGGCAAACGTTGCCGAGGGGATTATGCTCGTTCGGTTTGGGCGCTCTGTCGTGGATGCCATGCCGCAACGTGAATACGACGCTCAGGATGACGTCTGGCGCGAGCTAGACGTGGACATGCGCGCGACTTGGGCCGCGGAGCACGACGCGCGCGTGGCGCTTACGCTTGCGGCGGCGTGTTTTGCCGCAGGTGCCTGCATTTCGCGCTGCTATGTTCAGATTGCGGCTCCCGACGGCGAGCGGGGCGAGCGCGTCATTGCAACATATTCCTTTGGGCGTGCGGCCTATCTGGCCAATTGCGTGCCTGTCGCCAAGGATCTTGAGAGCATGGACATGGACGATATGCCGTGCAAGCGCATGCTTGAGGCATATGAGTCGGACGCACCGGATGCGATTGAGCCTGCGGAGGTTCACGCTCGCCCGCGTGACGACCACCGTTCGCTGCCGCCGGCGTTGCGCGACCTGCTGCTTGCCGATACGGCTGATGAGCTAGAGGTCATGGAGGAGGACGATGACCCGTATGTGGCGCGCGTCGTTGAGTTGCGCGAGCAGGTAAAAGTTGACCATGCAAGTGCGTTTGAGGGCTTCTCCCGTCTTGTTGAGGAGCTGGAGGCAAAGTGCGCCGTCGCCGAGCTTTTGGCAACGGGTCCGGTTCAGACGCAGTTTTGCGACAACCAGCTGGTGCGTATGGTGCTGCCGGTAATGGAGGAAGATCGCTCGGTGCGCATCCTGCGCGCTCCCGACGCGCTCTACTTTGCTCAGCACGAGATCTGCAGTTATTACGCCGATCAGGAGGATTTTGAACGGGCATTGCCCGAGGTGCGTCGTCTTTACGATCTGGCTCGCTCGTCCATGCAATCGCACTTTGCGCTCATCAACGTGTTGGCGCGCCTGGAACGCTTTGACGAGATTATCGAGGTGGCGCGCCACGGCCTGCGCATTGCCAGCGACCGTTCCGCAATCGGTTATCTGTTCTATCGCTTGGCGTTTGCCTATTGGAACTGCGACCAGCTCGAGCTCGCGCTGGCATGCTACCGCCTGGTACCGCGCGGCGAGGAGTCGGGTAGCAACGCACTGGAGGAAATGCAGGGCCTTATGAATGAGATGGGTGTCAATGAGCCTCCGACGTTTGAGGAGGCCGTCGAGACCATCCGCAAGGCTGGGCTTGAATTGCCTCCCGTGTCCGCCGTGGCCAACCAGCTGGCGGATGCTGCCGTGCAGTTGGTCGATAGCGGCTTCTTTTTCCTGGCGCGCGTCTGCATCTTCCAAATGTGGCGCACCATGGGCAACGATGAGCTCGGCTCCCTCAATCGCTCGCTGGGGTAGGGGCGAAAACTGCAAGGAGGAAAGGCCGCTAGGCAATTAGAAAATTCCCTCTTGCTCAACTTCGGCTGTTTGGTTACTATAGAACGGCTGTTACGGAGAGCTGACCGAGAGGCCGAAGGTGCTCGCCTGCTAAGCGAGTATGCCCCAAAAGGGCATCTGGGGTTCGAATCCCCAGCTCTCCGCCAGTATGAATTTGTAGAAGGGTCCCATTTGGGGCCCTTTTTTATTATCAAGAATGGCGGCTGGGGATTCGAACCCTCAAAAAGGAGGCATCCTTTCGGACGTCTCCTTTCAGCGAGCGTATTGTTCTTCGATCCTACACCTCGGGTGCCTTGGCTACGGTTTCGCTTTCTGCCGCAAGCGGACGGTTTTCGATGCGACGACTCAGGCGGTCGAGCTTCACAAGAAGCCATTCAATGGGATTCGGCCCCGAGCCTTCCTCATCGGCAACCAAATCCGTGACAACGACCTTGATGCCGTCTTGTTTGAGCGTGAGGCTACCTACTTTGTCGCCCACATGCACCGTGCCCGAAAGGTCATCGTAGGCAACCTTTTCGGTTACTTCTCCGGCAAGCGAAAAGATGGTCGCCTGAGCTGCGGGATCGGCGAGTGTGGCGTCGATCGTCTTGTCCGTCCAGTCGGTCTGGCTTATGCGCGCGATGAGCGGATTGCCGTTGGCGGTCTTTTCCTGCGTGTTGGCGATCGCAACCGTCACCTTGTGGCCGTAGTACCAGTTGGCAAGGGCGGCCGTGTCGGCAAAGCGCTGGTCGTTGGTGCTGGAGTTCAAAACGACGGTATAGGTCTCGTCGCCATCGCGGTCGTAGGCTGCCGTAAAGCAGTAGCCGGCATCGTCGGTAGTGCCGGTCTTGCCGCCGATATTGCCGTCCTGCCCCAGCAGCTCGTTGTGCGTATCCATTGAATGTGAGTGGTCGGAGCCATCGGCGCCTGTAACCTCAATCCAGGAATCATCGCTCGCCACGATCTCGCGGAACGCATCGCTCTTCATTGCTTCCTGCATCATCAGGGCCGCATCGTGCGCGGTCGAGTGCATGTCGCCGGCCCACTCATCAAAGTCCAGACCGTGCGGATTCTCAAAAAGAGTTCCCGTGCAGCCGAGCTCTTTAGCGCGCTCGTTCATGGCCTTGACAAACGTGGCCTCAGCATCTTTGGTCTTGGGGTCGATCTTTTTGCCCACATGCTCGGCAAGCACGATGGCGGCGTCATTGCCCGAGGGAATCATCAGACCGCGCAGGGCCTGTTCCACTGTGAGCTCGTCGCCTTCGAGCAGGCCGGCGGTCGAATTGCCCACGGTTGCCGCGGCGCTGCTCACCGTGACCTTCTCGTCCATCTTGCAGTTCTCGATGGTCAAGATTGCGGTCATGACCTTGGTGATTGAGGCGATCTTGACCTGCTCGTCGGCACTGCGGGCGTAATAGATGGAACCGTCCTTACTCATGACGATGGCGTTGGTCGCATCGATATCGGGCAGATTATCGGCCGTGATGCCGCGGGCGTCGGCGGTCTTACCGCAAACGATATCGGTCGTAAGCACCTGGGCATTGGCGATAGACGGCGCACCGGCAGCAAGGGCGAGAGCGCAGGCAATGCCGGTGGTCAGTTGCGCGGAGCGCTTTACAAGAGAACTAAGGGTCTTCACAGATTTCGCTTTCGACGGGATGGTCTCTTTAGAGTTCAAAGTATATCGTTTACCGGCGCGGACAATCAGTGCGCGGGCGTGCGCGGCCCATGTCTGCGCCCGAACGGACATATAGGTGCTTAAGGTCGACTTAATCGCCCGCGCTTGTTGTGTGTGGCGCACACTGCCTCGGGCATAATGGAGCGCGAGAGGAGCACGCATGAACGAGCGCATTTTGGTAGTTGATGATGAGAAGGCCATCGCCGACCTGGTCGGTATCTACCTTACAAAAGAGGGCTTTGATGTGCAGATTGCCTATAGCGGCGCAGATGCTGCCAAGGCGATTTTGGAGCAGGAGTTCGATCTGGCGCTGCTGGACGTCATGCTGCCCGATATCGACGGCTTTGAGCTGCTGCGCACCATCCGCGCTAGCCATACCTATCCCGTTATTATGCTGACGGCGCGCGATGCCCAACATGACAAGATCGAGGGCCTCTCGTTGGGCGCAGACGATTACGTGGTCAAGCCGTTCCGTCCGCTGGAGCTCATTGCGCGCGTTCATGCTCAGCTCCGTCGTTACACTAGCTACGACAGCCGCGCACAGGCGGTCGAGTCGCCGACCATCCAGCTCGACGGCCTCGAGATCAACCGCGACGCTCGTTGTGTGACGGTGGACGGTGCACCGGTGCGCCTCACGCCCATCGAGTATTCCATCTTGCTGTATCTGGTCGAGCATCGTGGCAGCGTGGTGGCCGTGGGGGACCTGTTCCGCGCGGTGTGGAACGAGGATTTTATGCCCGGCTCCAACAATACGGTGATGGTGCACATCCGCCATCTGCGTGAAAAGATCGGCGACGATGCTCAAAAGCCGCGCTTTATCAAAAACGTCTGGGGCGTTGGCTACATAATCGAATAACGCCTTTGATGGTGGGGAAGTGGATATGACAAAAGACGATAGGCGGGTATTCGAGGTGCCCGATCGACTCTTTGAATACATAAGGGCGGTCGTCGACAACCGTGCGCTTGCGACGGTGCTGCTCTTTTTGCTGAGTCTGCTACTCATTGGCATTGACAATATCGTTGGTATCCTGGCAGTTCTGCTCATTAGCTTCTTGCTGATCGATCGATTTGAAATCGTTCGCCGCTGCGTGGTAATCGGCGGTGCCGCGTGGACGACTACGCTGGCGATCGGGGCCATGGCGCTTGGCGGTATTGGCGGGCCCGTGTTCTTTAATGCCGCCTTTGTGTTCAACATGCTCGGCTTTGTGCTGGCACTCGCCGTGTGTGTCCTGTTCTTTTGCGGGCGTGCCCTGTATTACCAGGGTTATGAGCAAGGCGAGCAGCGTGCCGACCGCGTGATCGCCGCCCGTATTCAGGACCGTCTGATCGACAACCCCGACACGTGGGATACCATCGACGGCGACTTTCTCGAGGTCGAGGGTGCGCTCAACCGGGCGCGCGATTGCGAGCGTAAGGTTCAACAGGCCTTGCGCGACGAATCGCATCGCAAAGATGACCTGGTTACGTACCTGGCGCACGACCTGCGCACGCCGCTTGCCAGCGTGGTGGGCTATCTTTCGCTCCTGCAGGAGGCTCCCGATTTGCCGCTTGAGCAGCGTGCACGCTTTACGGGCGTGGCGCTCGACAAAGCCCATCGGCTCGACGCGCTCA
>CAJJYO010000104.1 GCA_905197385.1 uncultured Collinsella sp. | reverse complement strand
ACGTCCGAGGCTAAACAGCTTTGGGTCACCGTGGACGGGCAGGGGCCTCGACGCGGCTAGACACGAGACACATACATTACGCGACCTCGCCCTGGTGGCCGCACACGTTGGTTGCGGCCGACGCGGGCCGCGGGCAAGTGCTTGTAAGGGGAGCCTTGCCTCTTTTGTACGAGAAAGGACGCGTAATGAAGATCATTAAAGCTAAAGACTACGAGGATATGAGCCGTAAGGCCGCCAATATCATCTCGGCCCAGGTTATCCTCAAGCCCGATTGCGTACTGGGTCTTGCCACCGGCTCCACCCCGATTGGCGCCTACAAGCAGCTCGCCGCTTGGTACGAGAAGGGCGACGTCGACTTTGCCGAGGTCAGCACCTACAACCTGGACGAGTATCGCGGTCTTTCGCACGACGATCCCCAGAGCTATCACTACTTTATGCGCGAGAACTTCTTCGATCACATCAATATTGATCTGAACAACACGCACGTGCCCGATGGCTCCAACCCCGATGCCGCTGCTGCCTGCTCCGAGTACGACAAGATCGTCGCTGCCGCCGGTTACCCGGATCTGCAGCTGCTCGGCATTGGTAATAACGGTCATATTGGCTTCAACGAGCCCGATGACCACTTCTCCAAGGGTACGCACTGCGTCGATCTGACCGAGAGCACCATTCAGGCCAACAGCCGCCTGTTCGACAGCATCGATGATGTGCCCCGTCAGGCTTACACCATGGGCACCCAGACCATCATGTATGCCCGCATGATCCTGGTTGTCGCCAACGGTGAGGCCAAGGCTCAGGCTGTGCACGATATGTGCTATGGCCCGGTTACGCCCGAGTGCCCCGCTTCGATCCTGCAGCTCCACACCAATTGCGTCGTCGTTGCTGACGAGGCCGCTCTTTCGCTCTGCGAGTAACGCGACCAAGCGATCTTACATAGCTTTCCAAAAGGCCCTCGCTTTGCGGGGGCCTTTTTAGTGGATGCGGGCCGTAATGTGTGCATGACGGAAACCTTGCCACATGCTTGGCGAGTGGGCTCTAAATCATGAGATTCATTCCGTACCAGATTCTATGCACATTTGCCACTATAGAGTCGCAAGCGGTAGCGAGGAATAGGCGAGTTGCGCAACTCAAATAAAAACAGACGACTGCGCTACACTGCAAATTGGATGGGACATGCTGGCAAGCGCATTGACCTGCGCAAAGACCTATTGGTCGGGGGATAAATTACCATCGGGCCTCGCTGTACAAAAACTTGCCAAACACGTACCGGCAGACAACCAAAAACTCTAAGTCGCGCTATTCACGGGGTGGCTCATATGGTCCTGCAGCTACGGTGTCCATATGGTCGAGTTGAGGAGCAGGCATGGTAAACGATCTGGGCAATACGGACGACCTCGAGTTGATGCCGACGGGCGGCGGCTATATGGTGCGGCGCGATCGCTTGATGAACGAGCTCATCGTTAAAGGGCGCAAGGCAGGAATCGTTCTGCTTTACGCGCCCGACGGGTTTGGTAAGACGTCGGTATTGCTGCAATACGTGCAGGAAGTTAAATCGGATCCCACGCGAGGGCCGGTTCGGATAATCGAGGCCGACCGCGCGATTGGACGCGAGCTCTTTATGCAGCTCGAGGTTGTCGCCGATGAGCTTAAGGACAAACCGCATTCGCTCGTTGCGATCGACAACGTGCCCAATCTCGAGCAGCGCGAAACAGAGGACCTCATCGATCGAATCCGCAGCTTACGTGCTACGGGGACGGGGGTCTTTATTACTTGCCGCCCCTCCAACCGATTGCTTATCCACGGGTTGGGCGATTCTGTAAAAGTCAATGCGCAGATGCTCAAGGTGCACGCCTATGAGTATTCGTCATGGGCTACGGCGTTTTCGATCAGTACATCGCTCGATTTTTATCGGCTCACGCAGGGTGTGCCAGAGCTGGTATCTGCCCTGCAGACGGGAATGTATGGACAGGGCGATGTTGCCGGGTTGCTCGAGAACGAAATCGTCAACGTGTACGGTGCGGCGCTGGCAGATCTCGCATCGCTCGAGAACAACCTGTTGTTTACCGTTGCCTGCTTGATGGTGCTGATGGGCGAGGGTCGCATTGCGGAGCTAGAGGCGTGCGGTGTAAGGCTTTCGATGATCGACCAGTCCATCTTTGTGCGCGATTATCCGTTTTTTGGCGTGGATCCGTCTGATCGCACCTTTAGGTGTTTGGGCGCTAAGGACAACGCGCGCCTGAGGCTGCGAAAGCTCGTTGCCGAGATCCGTCCCGAACTTGTATCGCGGGCTGCTCGCATTTTGATTAAGGCGGGCCGATGCGATTTGGCTATGGACCTGGCCGATGCGGTCTTGGACCGCCATGTGGTGTTGGAACTTGCCGGGCAGTATGGGGCCGATCTTGCCCTGACCGGGCACGGAGGGGACATTTGCCGCGCGGCGACGGCGATGGTCAATGCGGAAAAGCAGGAGAAAGAGCCGGCACCCGCCGAGGCGCTCGGCGTGTATCTGGCGGCTGTCAGCGTGTGCAATACAAAGCTCGCAAGGTATATGGCGTCCGTTATCGAACGTGCGGGCGATCAGGCGGCGCGCGAGCTCGACCCCGCTACCTGGAAAATAGCACAGGCGCTCACTATCGCCTTTTACGGCGACAATGACCTGGGGCTTCCCGCCAACCCTGTTGTGCAAGAACAGACATCCTGCGAGGTGCTCGACATGCTGTCCGCGCATATCGAGGTCAAGCGCCACCTAACCGAGCGAGCGAAAGACGGCAATGTTCTCGCGAAGCTCAAGGCGCGCAAAGCCTATGATTGCGAGCTCGACATCGCGGGGATTCTCATACAGGCCGACCATATGCTGGTGGAGCTGTTCGACGGCTCGTTTGCTAAACCCGACGAGCGCGATGACAAGATGGCGCAGATACTCGAGGCGCTCGATATCCGCGGGCTTAAGGCGCCATCCATTTGGCTGCGTATGGTGCTGGCGGCGCGGCGCCTGCTCGCGGGCTTGCCCGTGACCGACGATGTGGCGTTTGGCGAGCTCGACCGCTTTGCGGTGCGTGTTCGCGACAATCAAATTCAGCTGTTTGGGCTATTGCTGGAGGGCTGGCAATCGCTGGCGGAGGGGCGGCCAGTCAACGCAAAGTTCCGTGCGGTCCAGGTGCTCAAGCTCGCCGACGAATCGATTACGTACATGCGCGAAAACGCTTTGCTGCTGGAGCGCGTGGCGTATCTGCGCAATACGTCGCTGGTATCGGTTCGCGAAGAGGCGGAGCTGCTCGATATTAGCAAGACGCAGGTCGGTGGCTCAGAAGCCTGGGTCGTGGCGCTGCATTTGGCCTGTGCGGGCCGAGACAGCGACCTTGCGGCCTGGATGTCCATGAATCGTGCGGGGATTCTAGAGCCATCGTATCGGCTCTTTGCGCGCCTTGCCATGCATTGTCTGGGCGAGCCGGCGGGCAGGATACGCAAGAAGCTTCCCGTGCGCGAGCTGTCGCGGTACTCGCTGCGCGACGATTTGGAAGGGGAGGGCGAGCGTCTGTTCCAGGCTGGCGAGGTTGAAGCCGTTGATACCATCGACCATATCGAGATTCGCATGTTTGGTGCGTTTCGCGCCGAGCGCGACGGGTTTCCCATCACGGACAAAATGTGGCGCCGCAAGAAGGCGGCGACACTTGCCGAGCGGCTTGCGCTGGGCATGGATGCGCTCGTCGATCGTGAGACGCTGGCCATGGAGCTGTGGCCCCATGCCGAGTTCAATAGCGCCCGCAACAACCTGTACTCGACGATATCGCGCTTGCGGTCGGCCTTGGGGCCGACGCCAGACGGCAAGTCGTGCGTGCTCATCCAAAATGAATGCATCGGACTCAACGGCGACTACGTCAAGACCGATGTACGGCTGTTTGACCAGATAAGCCGCGAGGTTTTGGGAAATCGCACGGGTGCGCGCGGGCCCCATTTAGTTGAACTGTGCCTTAAGATTGAGCAGCTTTATGCCGGACCGCTGTATGTTCCCAATGGCTGTAATCCCACCTACTTTTTGCGTATGCGACGCATTATGCAGTCAAAGTACATCGATTGCATGATTAAGGGGGCCAATGCCGCTCTAGAAGAAAACGATCTGCAGTCGGCGATTTGGCTGGCGGAGTCGGGGCTTCGGCAGGAAACGGCGCGCGAGGATATGGTGCGCTGCGCCATGCGCGTCTACAGTGCGGCGGGGCGGCGGCGCGATATCGTCGAGCTATACAGCGGGCATATGCACCATCTGAGGGAGCAGGTCAATGGCGTGCCCGAGCCCGAGACGCGGCGTCTATACGAGCGCTTGGTGGAGGGGCGGCTCAATCGCGTGCTGGTCGAGCGATAAAAAACGGGCGCCCAAAGTACTTGGGCACCCGTAAGCTTGCTATGTGTTGGCTCGCCGGATCATTGGCTCTTAGACGAGCTTGATCTTCTCGATGTCCTTGCGTGAGGACTCGCGATACAGCGAGAACTTGCGGCCGATGACCTGGACGACCTCGGCGTGGCAGCGCTCAGCGAGCTCTTCGGCGGCCTCGCGGGCAGAAAGGCTGGAGCCGTCCAGCACGGAGCACTTAACGAGCTCGTGCTTCTCCAGGTAGGCAACCGTCTGCTCGACGGTGCCCTCGTTGACATCGGACTTACCGATGATGATGGCGGGGTTGAGGTGATGGGCCATGCTGCGAAGCTGCTTGACCTGGGCTCCTGTCAGTGCCATGGGTTCTCGCTTTCTATGTATGGGGCGCCCCGCAATGGGGCCTTAATCTACGTGAGCTGTCCCACGATAGCGCAGGAACGGCGCGGTGTGGAGCGCGTTTGCCCAGTTCGCAAAGAATGCGGATGCCGGGCGGGAAGACGATGCAAGCTTTAGATGGGCTACGGGCGGGGTATGGAGACCGGCTCCCATGCAATAAACGCCCAACGGACCTTGCGGACGTGGTCGAGCATGTAACGCCCCTGCGGTACGCCCTTGGACCCTGGCTCGCCGGCATGGGGATTCTCAATCATATGCTGAGCGACGTAGTCGCGTAGACGGTCAATCTTATCCTCGTTACCGTGCTCGAGCATGCGGGAGAAGTCCGCCACTCCCGCCTCAAGGCTATCGAAGGTATCGCGACGAGGCGATTCAAAGTACGTAACCTGCGGCAGGGCGCCCATCTGAATGAGGATATTGAAGGCATACACAAAGCCATTACTGCGGGTAACCGAGGCACCGATAGCGTTCATCAGGTGCAGGTCATAGCGCGGGCTGGAGTTGGCGACCATCGTGACAGCACAACGCCGACGAGCCGTACGATCAAGCTTGGCAAGCGCGCCTTTTAGGTTGGTCGTGGTGACAGAGCGACTGGCAAAGGCAACATCTACCGCTTTCGCGACCGGTCCAACCAAATTCCAGTCATCATCCCAAGCAAGCTCAAGCGGCGTAATAAGATCCTCGAGCCCGTAATACTCAATGCCGGCATCAAGCGTGCCCAGCATGGCGGGGGAGAAATCAGCCGCAATCACAGGATGCCCGTCTTGCGCAAGCGGAATAGCAATCGACCCAGCCCCACACCCCATATCAAGCACCGATTCACCAGGCTCAAGAGCCAGCAATTTCATAAAATCCCGGGCATACGGAGCAGTCTCAAGAGGTCGAAAATGTCGAGCCCGCTTATCCCATTCAAAAGAATCATCAGCCCGATGCCGAGCGGCCTGCAGACGCATCCACTCCTGATTCCAATCAGCAGAAAGAAGCTCAGAGCGAGCATCCCCATCAACCACGGGCTAACCTCCTAGCAACAAAAAAGCGACTCCCCCCCAAAAGAAGAGCCGCAACCAGCATATATCAGAAAGAACCGATCCAACGCCAAACCGTCGCACCAGCCTAGTGGTGCAGGAGCGAAGCAACTGCAACCGGGATAGAGCCCAACCGAGGTCCCGTTGTGCGGGAGCCCCGGGGAGGGCAAATATATAAGGTCGATCGCGAGTTCCGCACGAGCCGGAGAGCACTTAATGTGCTCTCCGTGCGAG
>CAJJYO010000103.1 GCA_905197385.1 uncultured Collinsella sp. | reverse complement strand
GAATGCCTCATGGCGGTCGGCGCGGTAGTGCGACTCGTCGGCCAGCGGACGCAACTCGTCGAGCACCCAGTCCACCCGGCCCAGCTCGCGCAGGCGACTCATCATCTCGGTATAGGCGACAATCAGGTACTTGACGTCATCGATCGCGTACTCGACCTGCTTATCAGTCAGCGGGCGGCGCGACCAGTCGGTCAGCGACTCGGTCTTGGGCAATGAGACGCCACAAAACGTCTGCACGAGCGCGCCGTAGGAAATCTGCTGGCGCTCGCCCAAAAAGGCGGCGGCCACCTGCGTGTCAAAAATGGGACGCGGCAGCACGCCCACGGTATGGAGCATGACCTCCATATCCTGCGAGCAGGCGTGGAAGACCTTAGTCACGCTCTCGTCGGCCATAAGCTCGGCAAGCGGCGACAGGTCGTCGATCACCAAAGGATCGACCGCGACGCTCTCGGCAGGGGTGGCAATCTGAACCAAGCACAGGCGCGGATGGAACGTGCGCTCGCGCAAAAACTCGGTATCGACGGCAATCGCGTCGAACTCACGGGCGCGCTGGCAAAAGTCGAGTAGAGCCTGATGTGTGGAAATGTACATATCAACCCATCGAATAAGGTTAGGCCCGAAAAACACGGGTAGGATATCGGCATTGCCTTACAACTATACTCGGTTAGTCACAGAACGGGAACGTAAGTATGCGCTGCCTTATCATCCACAACCCGGCATCGGGCCCCAGCTCAGATGAAATCTACGCATTCACGCACGCCCTCGCGCAGGGCGGCGACGAGGTCGTGATGCGTTTTATCGGCGATGGCATGGAGCCCGAGGACGCCGTGGCAGACGTGCGCGAGTTTGATCGCGTGGTCGTTTCGGGCGGCGACGGCACCGTCTCCAACGTGCTCGACCAGATGCGCGGATGCGGTGTCCCCACGCTCGTCTTCCCCTCCGGCACAGCCTGCCTGTTCTTCAACAACATCGGCAATGCCCCCGAGGCAGCGGCGCTTGCCAAGGCTTGCCGCGCCGGTCGCACGGTCAAAGTGGACATGGGCGAGCTCTTTTGGCTCGACGAGAACGGCAACGAGAAGCGCCACGGCTTTATCATCATCGCCGGCTCGGGCTTCGACGCCGAGATCATGATGAAGGCCGCCCCCGCCAAAAACGACATCGGCGAGATCGCCTATTTCCTGTCGGCGCTCGCCACACCCAACCCCACGGTGGCGCATTTTACGATTGAGCATGACGGCATTGTCGAGGAGCTCGATGGCATCTGCTGCATGGCCGGCAACACCTCGGTCATTCAAAACGACATCAACCTGTTCCCCGACTGCCGCATGAACGACGGCATGGTCGACATCGCGGTCATCGAGCCCGTAAAACCCGCCCAGCTCCTGCCCACTGTGATCACCGCCGCGCTCGACCCCGCCGGCAAGGTGCTCGGCCGTCCGCAGTTCAAGATCATCCAGACCAAGGAAGCCAAAATCACCTGCACGCCGTCGCTGGGCATGCAGTTCGATGGCGAGATCATCTCCAGCAACTCGGGCGTCTTTGGAGCCCGCGCGCTTCCGCAATGCCTCGACCTCATCGTCGACGAATTCTCCCCGCTCGGAAAATAGGAGGACCCCATGAACGACAATCCCCTGCTCGGCTTTATCGTCATTGTTCTGGCCATGCTCGTCGGCTATGCGATTAACGTGATCCACCGCCGGAAGAAGTAATTCCACATTGGTATGATATTCATCCAATTATCGTCTCCCCTGTTGTTTATGCATTTGCCAAACAGCAGGGGATTTTCATTTCAGGCATTCCCAGCTACTTTATTCGGCTACAGTAATTACAGGGCGTCTTTATTAAAGTAAAGCTACAAACTGAGTACAATTAACCGCTCGTCGCATATTTCATCACGCTTATCGAGTAAGTGTCTTTCATAGATGAATATTGTTTCCAGTTCGTTACGCTAATGGGGTGTCTTTATTGGCTGAAGCCCTCTGGCGACAGAGGGCTTTCGCACGCTGGGAGGGAAAATGAGGAAAACTCACCCCGTCAACGCGCTCAAGAAGCTAGGCATAGGCCTCGCCTTTGGAGCTGCAACCATCATGTCCATGCCGACATCCGCGCTCGCCTGCACGCAGATATACATGGGCAAAAACTATCCGGCCGACGGCAATACGTACTACGGCCGCGCCGAGGACTTTGGCAAGCGCTATCTTAAGCACTACGGCATCGAACCTGCCCACGAACCTGGCTTTAAGTACAGCTCGATTGAATCTGCTTTTGAATACACTTCGAACAAGCCTACCTATCGTTACAGCTATGTACGCGACCACCCCTCCAACTGGATGGGTCGCACCGACGCCTATTCGAGGCCGGAATCAACGAGAAGGGCGTCTCCTGCTCTGCCACGCTAAGCACTTCCTATAACGAGGAGGCCGATGCAGCAGACCGCATCGATGAGAAAGTGGGTCTGGGCGAGTACAGTTACGGCAGCATCATCCTGGGCGAGAGCGCCACGGCCCGCGAGGGCGTCGAGCTCATCGGCAGCCTGATCGACGAGCAGGGCGTCTGCTCCAACGACCAGATCATCATCGCCGACAGCACCGAGACCTGGTTGTTCGCCGCGCTTTCCGGCCATCAGTGGATTGCTATGAAGCTCGCCGATGACATCGCCTCGCTCAACCCCAACATCGGCAACCTCACCTATAACGTCGACCTCGATGACACCGAGAACTGTCTCCATTCCGAAGGCATCGAGTCCATGCCTAAGGAGAAGGGCTTTGCCGAGTACACCGACGGCAAGTTCGACGTCGCCAAGACCTACGGCGAGGAGATTAGCGAGGCCGGTATGCACCAGTGGTCGCGCTATATCCAGGGTCGTGATTACTTCATGGGCTCGCTTGCCGAGGGCACCGACTACGAGATCGTCAAGGACGAGCGCGAAGAGGCTCGCGCCACGACCGGCGCCCTGGTCCACGAGATGCAGCCGCTGTTCTTCCAGCCCGGCAAGTCCGACTGGAACACCTTTGAGATGATTCGTTCCTTCGCCGCTCGCGGCGAGAATGTCGCCGGCCTCAACGCCAACACCGACGGCGCCTATGCCATCGGCTCCAACCGCAACACCGAGATCCACACCTTCCAGATCCGTCAGGGCATGGACCCCGAGATCGCGACCATTCAGTGGGAGATGCTCTCCAACGCCGAATTCTCCGTCGCCATCCCCTTCTACTCCGCACTGCTCACCGAGGTCAGCCCCTACTTCAGCGATCAGGATGTCTCCTTCGATCACTGCGAAGAGGAAGACGTCGTGAACAACGAGGAGCCCAAGAACTCCATCAACTACGTCCTCATGGACATCAACACGCTCGCCTATGAGAACCGCGACCACTGCGCCACCGGCGTCCGCGCCTATCTCGACGCCCTGCAGAAGGAACTCATCGAGCAGAACCTGACCGTCGACGAGGCCATGCAGGCCGAAGAAGGCACCGAGGCCCGTACCGCCCTGGCCAACAAGGCCGGCAAGGCTGCAACCAAGAACACCTATGTTAAGTGCAAGGCCATGCTCGAGGAGATGCGCGACTACCTCAAGGAGGGCGATTTCTCCGAGGAGTTCGTCCCGAGCGACTACGATGCCGACAACGACTGCCTGGTCGAATCCATCACCTACGCCGACGAGGCCCTTTCCGATGAGGACGTGACCGAGCCAGAGGCCGAAGAGGAAGAGGTCACCGAGGAGAAGTCCGAGGGCAACAACATGGCCGCCATGGCCGTTGGCGCCGTCGTCATCATCGGTGTCTGCGCCTACGTGATCTATCGTCGCAAGAAGGCCTAAGACCCTCATGTCCTAGCTGAGCGGGCGGGGCACATGAGTCACCTCGCCCGCTTAACCAGCCTTTTGACCGGCGGGAAACCCGCCTGAAATCTTTTCAAAAAAGATTTCCCCGCACGCACTTCGCTGTGCTATAGTGCAGCGCAACAGCAACTAGGTGCGACCGCGCCACGGCATCACGAAAGGAGCCACCAACATGAAGAACACGATGAAGTCTCTCAACAACTGGTGGTGGCGTGATGCGAATACGATCGGTCGACAGTAAGTCCCTCACGCCTGTTTTTGCGCTCTAGGTGATTGGAAGGCCTCCGGTTTCGACCGGGGGCCTTTTTCTATCTCGAGCCCGATCGCATTCGCATCACGCGCCTCCGCTTTTCTCTTGCACCCCCATTCCGAAAGGATTTTCACCATGTCTCAGAACACCACCGCCACCCAGCCCCGCACCGTCCAGACCGCCGACCGTGGCAAACTCGATGTCCGCGCCCTCGTCCTGCTCGCCATCCTGCTCGCCGCCGGCTTCATCCTCAACTTCACCGTCGGCAAGGCCATCTCGGGCATCTCGGGCGGCATGATCAGCCCCGAGTTCATCATCTCGGCCTTCTGCCTCACCATCCTGGTCGTTCGCCCCAACATCGGCCAGGCGCTCGTCATTGGCCTTATCTCGGCTGCCGTGATCCAGATCACCACCACTTCGCCTTTCGTCGATTTTGCCGCCGAGGGCATCGCCGCCATGCTCATGGCCGGCATCGTCAACGCCGCCGGCAAGAACGGTCAGGTCAAGCCCGCGATCGCCATTGTCGCAACCTTCCTGACCACCTTTGTCTCCGGCGTCATCTTCATGGTCATCAAGATGGCCATGCTCGGCGTGGTAGGCGAGCTCGCCGCCGCCATGCTGCCCGTCGTTGCCATGACCGCCGTCTTTAACGCCATTCTGGTCGGCGCCCTCTATCTGCCCATCCAGAAGGCCCTGAAGCTCAACTAACTCATCGCTGCCCCACCAGCAAAGACTGTCCCAAACGACTAGCTTTTGGGGACGTTCTTAAACGACTAGTCATTAAAGAACGTCCCCAATGACTATGAAAGGTATCCATGGAAACGATCATCAACGTCGACGATGTCTCGTTCTCCTATGGCACGCAGACCGAGCAGGCGCTCAGCCACATCTCGCTCAGCGTAAACAAGGGAGATTTCATCGGCATCATCGGGCCCTCGGGCGCACGCTTGCCGCCTGCCTGTCGGGCGCCGTGCCCCACCACTACACCGGCACGTTCTTTGGGTCCGTCATGGTCGACGGCCACGACACCTGCGAAGTCTCGCTCACAGACGTGTCGCAAATCGTCGGCAGTGTGCTGCAGGATATCGACACGCAGATGGTCGCTTCGGTCGTCGAGGACGAGATGCTCTTTGGCCTCGAGAACTTTGGCGTTCCCCACGACCAGATCGAGCAGCGCGTGAGCGAAACGCTCGAGACCGTCGGCATCAGCGACCTGCGCGACCGCGAGATCGCCACCCTCTCGGGCGGACAGAAGCAAAAGGTAGCCATCGCCGCCATCCTCGCCATGCGTCCGCGCGTCTTGGTTCTCGACGAGCCCACCGCGGCACTCGACCCCGCCAGCTCCACATTGGTCTTCGAGACGCTGCGTGAGGCAAACCGCGCACTTGGAATCACCATCGTCGTCGTTGAGCAAAAGGTCGCCCTGCTCTCGGAGTACTGCAACCGCGTGCTCGTGCTCAACCATGGCGAAATCGCGCTGCAGGGCGAGCCCCACGAGGTCTTCGCGCATACCGACGAGCTTCGTGCCATCGGCGTCGACTGCCCTCGCGTCACGCGTATCTTCAATAGCCTCGAGGCCGATGGCATGGTAAGCGGTACCCCCTGCTTGGATGTCGATGAGGCTGAGCGCCTGATTTCCGGCATCGTCGACCCCGCCCACGCGGCCATCGAAGCCCAGGCGCCCACCGGTTCCCCGCATGCACCGTCGTTGCGTCCTCATGCCAAGGACGCCGAACCCGTACTCACCTTCGACCATGTTGAGTTTGCCTATCCCAATGGCGGCGCCGCCGTACACGACCTTAGCCTGACGCTCTATCCTGGCGAGCTCGTGGGCATCGTCGGCCAGAACGGTGCCGGCAAGACCACGCTCACCAAGCTGCTCACGGGCCTGCTTAAGCCCGCCTCGGGCAGCGTGCGCGTTACGGGCCTGGATACTGCCGC
>CAJJYO010000102.1 GCA_905197385.1 uncultured Collinsella sp. | reverse complement strand
GGGCCCGCTCCATTTGTCAGTTCTTTCAAGCGAATGTGTCGGGAATGTTTCAATGCATGAATATGCAAGCCATTTACGTGTTCATGCATCTTTTGGTGCTAAAGTTTCAACCCACTTCATAACGAGCGCTGCGAAATGCGCATCGGTGCATAAATCGCAGACAAGGAGTCTGATATGTCTTTGAAGGTTGGAATCGTCGGCGCGGCTGGATATGCCGGAGCCGAGCTCATTCGCCTCGTGCTCGGCCATCCCGAGTTTGAACTTGTTGCCATTACGTCCAACGCCGATGCCGGCCAGCCGCTGTCCGCGGTGTATCCGAGCTTTGCTGGCGTGAGCGATCTGCTTTTTACCACGCACGACGCCCCCGAGCTCAAGAGCTGCGATGCGGTTTTTCTTGCCGTGCCGCACACGGCTGCCATGGCACAGGTGCCCGCGCTCCTTGCCGCAGGCGTTTCCTGCTTCGATTTGTCTGCCGACTACCGTCTGAGCGATCCGGCCGTGTTCGAGGCGTGGTATGCCGCCGCGCATACGAGCCCCGAGCTGCTCAAGACGCGTGCCTTTGGTCTGCCCGAGCTGTTCTGCCGGGACTTGGAGCCCGCCGCATCCGATTATGCTGACGGCAAGTCCGTGCTGGTCGCCTGCGCCGGCTGCTATCCCACCGCAACGAGCCTTGCTGCCGCGCCCGCCGTGCGCGCCGGCTGGGTTGCCCAGAGTGGCCCTGTGATCGTCGATGCCATCAGCGGTGTGACGGGTGCCGGCAAGTCCTGCAACGCCCGCACCCACTTTTGCAGCGCGGACGAGAACCTGGAAGCCTATGGCGTGGGTAAACATCGCCACACGCCCGAGATTGAGCAAATCCTTGGCTTAACCGATCGCGTCGTCTTTACCCCGCATCTGGTACCGCTCAAGCGCGGCCTGCTCTCCACGGTGACGATGCCGCTTACGCCGCAGGCTATCGATACCTTGATCCTTGAGGACGTTGTCGACTATTACAAGCAGTTCTACGCTGGTCGCACCTTCGTGCGCGTGCTCGATGCCGGTCAGCAGCCCAAGACGGCTTCGGTCGTCGGCACCAACGCCGCCCAGATTGGCCTCGCGCTCAACAAGCGCGCAGGCGTGCTGGTGGCGACGGGCGCCATCGACAATCTGTGCAAGGGCGCTGCGGGCCAAGCAGTCCAGTGCGCCAATATCGTCTTTGGCTTTGACGAGCGACGAGGCTTGCCCACAGTGGCGTGCCCGGTGTAGCACATTCGATTGTTTACGATTTGGTAGTCGGGCATCGAGTGGGGCGCCACTCTTAAGCTGGTCTCATGATCACGACTGGCATGGCGCACCAACCGATGTCCGTTTTTTGTTTGACATAAGGAGTCATAAAGACGATGAATACCGAGCTGTTTGATATCAAGATTCGCGCCGTCGAGGGTGGCGTTACGGCAGCGGCCGGCTTTAAGGCCGCAGGCATCCATGCGGGATTTCGGAAGAATCCCGAGCGTCTGGATTACGCGCTCGTCGTGCCCGATAAGCCCTGTCCCGGTGCCGGCGTGTTTACTACCAATCGCTTTTGCGCGGCGCCCGTGCAGGTGAGCCGTGCCAACCTGGGCGGTGCGGACAAGGGCTACGGTATCATCGCCGGCGTTTCGATCAACTCTGGCAATGCCAACGCCGCCACGGGTGAGACCGGCCTTGCATGCGCGCGCGAGACATGCAGCATCGCATCGCAGGTCATCGGCTGCGAGCCCCAGCAGATTCTGGTTGCCTCCACGGGTGTGATTGGCCAGATTCTGCCGATCGACACGTTTGAGACCGCCATTCCTGCTGCCTACGAGGCACTTTCCGCCCACGGTGGTGCCGATGCCGCTCGCGCCATCATGACGACCGACACGCACTCCAAGGAGTACGCCGTGTCCTACGTCAGCGAGGCTGCGGGACACACAGGCAATGCCTATACGGTGGGCGGTATGTGCAAGGGCTCGGGCATGATCATGCCCAACATGGCCACCATGATCGCGGTTATCACCACCGATGCCCCCGTCGAGCCGGCGGCACTTCATGCCCTGCTGCTCTCGACCGTCAAGCAGACCTTTAACAAGGTAACGGTCGATTCCGACACCTCGACCAACGACACCTGCATCATGCTTGCCTCCGGCGTCGCTGCCGCAGATGCCGAGCCTATCGTCGAGGGCTCCGATGCCTTCGACGAGTTGGCATTTGCCGTGCACGAGGTGTGCGAGAGCCTGGCGCGCAATATCGCCGCCGATGGTGAGGGCGCATCCAAGCTTGTTACGGTCAACGTTAACGGCGCCGTGAACGACGAGGAAGCCGATATCGCCGCCCGTGCCGTTGCCAACTCGCCGCTCGTTAAGACCTGCATCGCCGGCCACGACTGCAACTGGGGTCGCGTTGCCATGGCGCTTGGCAAGTGCGGCGTGAAGTTTAATCAGGAAGACGTTTCCATCGACATGATGGGCATGCCTGTCTGTCGCGACGGTCTGACTGTTCCCTTTGACGAGGACGAGGCTCTACGACGTTTCGAGGCGTCCGAGATCGTGGTCTCGGCCGACCTGGGCGCAGGCGACGCGGCAACGACCGTGTGGACCTGCGACCTCACGCATGAGTACATCTCCATCAACGGCGACTACCGTTCCTAGATTCCAGGCACGCTGCGCATCTTGCCGCGATTGCGGACAGCGGAGCACGGCGCGATAACGATACGAAAGACGAGGCACATTATGAAATTCGCACGCGATTGTCGTTCGAGCGAATCCAACGAAGCAACCGCGCAGCTGCTGTTCGAAGCGCTGCCGTGGATTAAGAACCTGACCGGCAAGACGGTTGTTATCAAATATGGCGGAGCCGCCATGGTTGATGAGCAGCTGCGCCGCGACGTGATGAGCGACATCGTTTTGCTCAAGATCATCGGTATGCGCCCCGTCATCGTGCACGGCGGCGGCAAGGCTATCAACGAGGCGCTGAGCCATTACGATATTCCCGTCGAGTTTAAGAACGGCCAGCGCGTGACCACGCCGGCGACTATGGATATCGTGCGCGAGGTGCTGGGCGGCAAGGTTAACCAGGAGCTGGTTGCTGCCATCAACCACCACGGCAACCTGGCCGTGGGCGTGTCGGGCAGCGATGCCGGCACGCTCATCGCCGAGTCGCTCGACCCCGAGCTCGGTCGCGTGGGCAAAGTGACGCACGTCAACACCGACTATATCGAGCGCTTACTCGATAGCGAGTACATCCCCGTCATCGCTACCGTCGCGGCGGGGGAGGACGGCGGTTTCTTCAACATCAACGCCGATACCGCCGCCGGTGCCGTTGCCGCGGCGCTCCACGCGCATAAGGCGATCTTTTTGACCGATGTCGATGGCCTGTACAAGGACTTTAGCGACAAGGACTCGCTTATCTCCAACCTAACACTCGACGAGGTTAACGAAATGCTCTACGGCGACGAGGTCGATAAGGGCATGATTCCCAAGCTGCGTGCGGCTGTCGATGCGCTTACCGCTGGCGTGTTCCGAGCCCACATCATTAACGGTACTACGCCGCATTCGCTGCTCCTGGAGCTGCTGACCGATGCCGGCGTCGGCACCGTGATCCATTCCACCGAGACGGCTTACGAGTTCGATACGCATCCGCATCCGCTTTCGACGTTTGCTGCGCGTCTGACCGAAAACCTTGACGAGGTCGAGAAACTTCAGACGGTCTAGCTGACCCGCAGCCGCCCCATTCCTGCACCCATAGCCCCGCGCCGGCTGGCGCCCAACGAAAGGCATCCCATGTCACTTGCAGCTCAGCAATCGCTTGAATCCCATTACGTTATGCATACCTTTGGCCGCTCTCCGGTCGAGTTTGTCGAGGGTCACGGCATGAAGCTCACCGGCGACGATGGCCGTGAGTACCTCGACTTTCTTGCCGGCATCGGCGTGTGCAGCCTAGGTCATGGCGACCTGGCTGTGCTCTCGGCGCTCGAGGCACAGACCAAAAAGCTCATGCATGTCTCCAATTACTTCTACATCGAGCAGCGCGGACAGGTCGCGGCGCTGCTGTCCAAGCTTGCTAACGACGACGTAGATGGTGCGCGCGTGCTTGCCGATGCCATTGTCGCCGGCGATGAGACCACGGCAGCTGCTCTTGGTGCCCCGGCTGCGGATGAGCAGGTTTGGGAGACCTTCTTTGCCAACTCTGGCGCCGAGGCCAACGAGGGCGCGATCAAGTGCGCCCGCAAATACAGCGTAGATACGTATGGAGAGAGCCGGAATAAGGTCATCACGCTGGTCAACTCCTTCCATGGCCGCACACTGGCGACCCTGACTGCCACCGGTCAGGACGTGTTCCACCACGACTTCGGCCCCTTCCCGGGAAATTTTGACTACGTGCCCGCGGGCGACTTTGCCGCGCTGGAAAAGGCCGCCGACAAGGACACCTGCGCCGTCATGATGGAGCTGGTGCAGGGCGAGGGCGGCGTCGTCGCGCTGGACGCGGACTACGTCGCCAGGGTCGCGGCGTTCTGCAGGGAAAAAGACATCCTCGTCATTGTGGACGAGGTGCAGACCGGCGTGGGCCGCACCGGCAAGTTCCTGGCGTGCGAGCATTTTGATCTGCACCCCGACATCGTCACGCTGGCGAAGGGGCTCGGCGGCGGCCTGCCCATCGGCGCGGTGCTGATGAACAAAAAGGTCGCTGACCACATGAAGCCCGGCTCCCACGGCTCGACGTTCGGCGGCAACCCGGTCTGCTGCGCCGGTGCGCTGGCCGTGCTGGACGAGATGGACGACGACTTCCTCGCCAACGTCAACGAGCGCGCGGCCCAGCTGCGCGCCGGGCTGGCAAAGCTGCCCCATGTCAGGGAGGTCAGCGGCCTCGGCCTGATGGTGGGCATCGCGTTTGACGACGGCATCAAGGCCGCCGACGTCCGCGCCGCCTGCGAGAAGGCGGGTCTGCTGGTGTTGACCGCCAAGACCCGCCTGCGTCTGCTGCCGCCGCTGATCCTGACGGCGGACGACGTGGACGACGCGCTGGCGATTTTGCGCAGCGTACTGGAGAAATGCGTATGAAACATCTGCTGAAGCTGGGCGGCATGACGCCCGAGGAAATTCTGCACATTCTGGATGTGGCCGACGAGTACAAGCGGCTGCACAAGGACGGCGTGGACCCGAAGGATCTGCAGGGCAAGGCGGTGGCGCTGGTTTTCGCCAAAAACTCCACCCGCACCCGCACAAGCTTGGAGGTCGGCATCTACCAGATGGGCGGTCTGGGCACCTACCTGAGCGCCAGCGACCTGCAGACCGCCCGCGGTGAGCCTGTGCAGGACACGGCCCGCGTGCTGGGGCGGTACTATGACGCCATCGTCTGCCGCACCTACAAGCAGACGACGCTGGACATGCTGGCAAAATACAGCGGTATACCGGTGGTTTCCGGCATGACCGACTATGCGCACCCCCTGCAGGTGCTGACAGACCTGATGACCGTGCGCGAGCGCAAGAGCACGCTGGCCGGGCTGAAGGCCGGGTTTGTCGGTGACGGCTACAACATGGCAAACAGCGTCATTGTGGGCTGTCTGGCCGTGGGCATGACGGTGACGATTGCCTGCCCGAAGGGCTACCGCCCCGCCGCCGACGTGCTGATGCTGGCGAAGCAGTACGGGGATAAGTTCACGCTGACGAACGACCCGGACGAGGCCGCGCGGGACGCGGATGTGCTGTTCACCGACGTGTGGGTCAGCATGGGTATGGAGCGCGAGGCCGAGCAGCGCCGCCGCGACTTTACCGGCTTTACGCTGGACGCCGCCCGCATGGCGCTGGCAAAGCCGGACTGCATGGTGCAGCACCCGCTGCCCGCCCACCGCGGCGAGGAGATCGCCCCCGATGTGCTGGAAGCCCACGCCGACGAAATTTTCGACGAGGCGGAGAACCGCATCTACGTGGAAAAGGCCGTGCTGGCGGTGCTGTTGGCAGGGAAATAAGAGTATTGCAGTAAGAGGAACGGCAGGGGAGCGCGAGCGTGCGAACCCCTGCTTTTTTGTGCGGAATAACCCGAAAACGGGCGGCAATGGCAAGGCCGCGGGCCGGGCATGCCCGGCCCCTA
>CAJJYO010000101.1 GCA_905197385.1 uncultured Collinsella sp. | reverse complement strand
CCGTCCCCTGCCTGCTGGGTGCCGAGGAGTTTGGCTTTGCGACCATGCCGCTCATCTCCATGGGCTGCCTTATGCAGCGCGACTGCCAGCAGGATACCTGCCCGGCCGGCATCGCCACGCAAAACTGCCGCCTGCGTCGCGGCTTCCGCGGCAAGCCCGAGCACGTCGAACACTTTATGCTCTTTGTTGCCGAGCAGCTGCGCGAGGTCATGGCGAGCCTGGGCTTCCGCACCGTCGACGAGATGGTCGGCCATCCCGAGTGCTTGCGCCAGATTGAGGTCCCGGGCAACCGCAAGGCCAACCTGCTCGATCTGTCGCCCGTGCTGGCGAGCGCGACCTGCGAGTTCGGTGCCCACATCCCGGGTGCCGACGGTCGTCACTTCCTGCCGCAGATGGCTGCGGACAGTGAGCTCGACAAGACGCTCGACTCCACGTTGTTTGTGCCCTATACGGCCGATGCCCGTGCGCACCTGCGTCCGATTCGCTTCCGCGCCGATATCGCCAACGTCAACCGTTGCGTGGGCACCATCTTGGGCAACGCGGTGACCAAGGCGCATCCCGAGGGTCTGCCCGCCGGCTCCATCACCATCGATTGCGATGGTTCGGCCGGTCAGAGCTTTGTCGCCTTTCTGCCGCGCGGCATTACGCTCAACGTGTGCGGCGACGCCAACGACTACTTTGGCAAGGGCCTTTCGGGCGGCGAGGTGTCGGTGCGCCCCAACCCGCATGCGACCTACAAGTTCGACGAGAACATCATCGTGGGCAACGTTGCGTTCTTTGGCGCTACGAGTGGCCGCGGCTTCATTAACGGCCTGGCCGGCCAGCGCTTTGGCGTACGCAACTCCGGTGCCACGGTGGTGGTCGAGGGCTGCGGCAACCATGGCTGCGAGTACATGACGGGAGGTCTGGCGCTCATCCTGGGCGAGGTCGGGCAGAACTTCGCCGCCGGCATGACGGGCGGCGTGGCTTACGTCTTTGACCAGTACGGCACGCTCGATGCCCGTGTGAACCACGAGAGCGTTGAGCTTAAAGCCCCGACGGCCGGTGAGCTTGCGCAGATTCGTGCGCTCATCCAGGAGCACGTGGACGCGACGCAGAGCCCGCGCGGTATTAAGCTGCTCTACAGCTTTGAGACGATGAGCAAGCACTTTGTGAAGGTCATTCCGACCGAGTACGAGCGCGTGCTGGCGATTGTCGCCGCCGCCGAGGCCGTCGGCAAGACGCATGAGCAGGCCGAGGAGCTGGCGTTTGACATTGTGACCGGTCGCGCCGACGCCGCCGATGTCGCTCGCTTTGATGTGGCGGGTGGTGTCGCTGGCGCTGTGCCCGCTGCCGCCAGCTCTGTTGCTTCGACCAAGAAGGAGGCGTAAGTGCCATGGGTAAGCCCGGTGCTTTTCTTGATATCGATCGCGTGACCCACGAGCTGCGCCCCGTGGAGGAGCGCAGCCGCGATTTCGATCCGCTGTACGTGGAGCTCGACGACGATGCGCGCCGTGCCCAGGCGAGCCGCTGCATGATGTGCGGTGTGGCGTTTTGTCAGATGGGCGCGAGCTTTGGCAAGGCACGTCCGAGCGGCTGTCCGCTGCACAACCTGATTCCCGAGTGGAACGAGCTGGTGTACCGCGGCCGTTGGGACGAGGCTGCCGAGCGCCTGTCACTCACCTCGCCCATGCCCGAGTTCACGAGTCGCGTGTGCCCGGCGCTGTGCGAGGCCGCATGCAACCTGGGCTCGGTCGATGGCCAGCCCACGACGATCCATGACAACGAGCGCGCGATTAGCGACCATGAGTGGGCAAATGGCGGTCCGCACCGCTTTGAGCCGGCAGGGGAGGGTGCACCCACGGTTGCCGTGGTGGGCTCCGGTCCCGCTGGTCTGGTGGCAGCATGGGAGCTTGCGCGTCGTGGGGCCCGCGTGACTGTGTTTGAGCGCGACGACCGCCCGGGCGGTCTGCTCATGTACGGCATTCCCAACATGAAGCTCGAGAAGTCCGTGGTCGAGCGTCGCGTGGCGCTCATGCGCGAGCTGGGCATTGTGTTCGAGCTGGGTGCTGACGTTACGAACCCTGCGGTGGCGGCCAAGCTCAATGGCTTTGACGCCGTCGTGGTGGCTGCCGGTGCTCGCGCCCCGCGTGGGCTGGCTGCTGAGAATATTGACGCACCCGGCGTGGTGTATGCCGTGGACTACCTGACGGCCTCGACCGTCTCGGTGCTCGATGGCGGGGAGCCTGTCGTCGATGCACACGGCCTGGACGTCGTGGTCATTGGCGGCGGCGATACCGGTAACGACTGCGTGGGCACCGCGGTACGTCAGGGTGCGCGCAGCGTGCGCCAGTTTGAGTTCTTGCCGGCGGCGCCTGATGCGCGCGCGGCGAGCAACCCCTGGCCGCAGTGGCCAAACGTTAAGAAGACCGACTACGGCCAGCAGGAGGCCATCGCTGTCATGGGCGGCGAGATGCGCGCTTGGGGCGTGGATACGCTCGAGGTGCTGCTGGACAAGAAGGGCGCGGCCGCGGGCCTGCGCGTGGTCGGTCTGGATTGGTCGGCTGGCAAGCCCGAGCGCATCGCGGGCTCCGAGCACGAGGTGCCGGCCCAGCTGGTGCTCATCGCCTGCGGCTTTACGGGCCCAGAGCACGGTGTGTTCGACGCCGTTGGCGTGCCCGTTGCCACTGCTGGTCGTCCGCTGCCTGTGATGGCCGCCGAGGGCTCGCATCTTGCGGCGCGTGTTGGCGGCGTCGCTGTGGATGCCGCGCCGGTGTATGTTGCCGGTGACGCTCGTAACGGCAGCTCGCTCGTGGTGAACGCTATGGCCGACGCCCTGGCCTGCGCTGCCGAAGTCGCCGACGCGCTGGAGCTGTAAGGCGGCTGTCCACAGCTGAATCGTCAAGGGCTGTCCCCGAATGCCGGCCCAAAAGGAACGTCCCCAAGTGCCGGCAGCTGGGGACGTTCCTTATGTGCCGGCATTCGGGGACACTCCTTGCGAGTTCGCAGGCGACTTTGTCATTTGCCGACGTGCAAGTGTTCATTCGTCGACGTTTGCGACTGTGCTACTCTGCTCTTTCTGTGGTGGTAGCGGGCGTTTGCCTCAAATGAGTGAACTGACTGTCTATATCTACCTGCGGTTTCTTTGCGGTGCGCTCATTCGGTCAAGTGTCCCGTCAAGTGTTTGGTCAGCATCTGGTTTGCAGCCGGAGGCCTATTTTGCCCGCGCTGGTCGTGGCTGCCCACCCTCCTCGTAAGCTCAAATTGAGGTTCATCAGTTTGAGGAGGATGCCGTGACTGACCACGTTTTAGACCGAGCGCATCTGGCCGAAGCCGTTGGCAACGATATTGCCGACATGGCCCATTTTTGGATGCTGCGGAAGTTTCAGTTTTTGGAGCCGGCGCGCGAGCAGTTCGAGATCATTGTCGACCCGTGGCTCGGCTATTGCACCGAGCCTTCCCAAAACGAAATCATGGCCTACAACATGGCATTTACCGATTGGCTGCTCTTCGAGCGCCCCTATCGCCATGGCAAGACGCTGCTCGAGCTGTATGTTGATGAGCCGCCGGCATCGCTTTCGCCTGCCTCGCTCAAGCGGCTCGAGCAGGTATGCGACACGCAGTATTTCTCGCGCTTTGGCATTTTGGACAAGGATCCTGCGACTGGTATGGTCGCGCTGAAGGACACACGCACCGACCGTCGCTTTGACGTCTACGATCCGCATATCGTGCAAAAGGAGCATTGGAGCGACGGAGCGATTGCGGTGCGCCTCGCCTGCGTCGACGATGTCTGGCTGACGGCGGGACAACTCTATCTGTATGACATCGCACGCCTGAGTGACACGGCGGTCGATGGGCCTGGTGCGGTGCATCCGGAGGACCTGCAGGATGGCTTTGACACCTCGTGCATCAGTTTCTTCTTGCGTCTGGTCCGCGACATCATGGGCGCCCAGGGGCGGTACGTAAAGTCGCTCAACATCTACGAGCAGGAGTGGGAGTAAGGGATGGGCTGTCGCAGCGCCGCCGCGTGTCTATTTGTCTCGATCTGTAACGTTTAGGGACAAAAAACCGGTCTACCTGTTACAGATCGAGACGAATGCTTGGGCGCTGCTGATTTGTCTAAATCTGTAACGTTTAGGGCCCTGGAGAACGTCTAACTGTTACAGATCGAGACGTTTGGCACCTGGTTGGGGGAATGTCTCAATCTGTAACATCTACAGGCCAAAACTCGACCTACCTGTTACAAATTGAGACAAAGGTTGGACGCGGTGTCGAAAGATCTCGATCTGTAACATCTAGCGGCCAAAAATCGGTCTTCCTGTTACAGATCAAGACATTTGTCAGCGGAGGCAACGGTGACGATGGTCCATTTGTCTGACGTGGTGGTGATGAAAGTGTCTAATACCGTTCTCAAACACAAACATGCGACTCGCAACACGTTGGCGCGGAACAGGATGCTCGCGCGGCTCACGGAGGCGACCGAGCAAGGTACGCTGCTCGCAACGCATGACAATACCGAGCTCATGTGGTTGCGACGCCATGTTGGAACCGACGATATTGCGGAGCCCGAGCCGTACCTGTTCTGTTTTAAGCATGATTGGGATGCATTGACGCTGACGGAGCGAGCACTGAGGACTATCAAAGGGCTTGCGGAATTTCATCCCGATTGGGCGTTTTGGGGCTATGACGCGGCGCTTTTGTGGGGTTTGGAGGTGCCGAATGATCTGCTTGGGCCACGATATCTTGTTAAGACGGGTTGCTCGGTGCCGCTGAGTGCAGGGTGTCGGCTGTTGCGTCCGCAGGCGGCGGGTGTACTTGAACAAGTCGACGGCGTGCAGGTGACGTCGTTTTGGCGCACGGTGGAGGATTGCTTGCTGCGTGCGCCGTTCTCCTACGGATTGGCGATTGCCGATTCTGCACTGCGGGCGAAAGGCGTATCGCGCGATGACTTTTGTGAGCGGCTTCGTATAGATTGTGAAGGCAAGCACGGGCATCGCAGAGCACAGGTGATTGCGTCGTATGCGGACGGGCTGTCCGAAAACGGCGGCGAGTCTCGGTTCCGAGCGTTCTTTAGTGCGTACCACTTTCCGGTTCCGGAGCTGCAGGTGGAGTTTCGCGACCCGCTCGATCCGAGCCAGGTATTTCGCGTCGACTATTTTTGGCAGCTCGAGGACGGGACGTGTGTCATCGGCGAGCTCGACGGAAAGGTGAAGTACACCTTGCAGAACGGCGAGGGCCGGGAGTCGGTCGACCCATTCGTGGCAGAACGTCAACGGGAGTCCCATCTGACAATGCTCGGGCACAAGGTGCTTCGGTTTACGTTTGATGAGCTCAAGAATCCGGGGAAGCTGGTTGAGAAGATGAGGCTGGCGGGTATTCCGCGACGGCCCGATTTGGCTGAGGAGTGGAGACGTCAGTGGTATGGGCGCTGAGAGGTTTTGTCTCAATCTGTAACGTTTAGAGGTTATTTGAGCTCGTAATTGTTACAGATCGAGACAAGCCGGTGAAACGTTGACCGAATGTCTCGATCTGTAACATCAAGGGGCCCAATAACCCTGTATCTGTTACAGATCGAGACATTTCCCTGTTGTCGGTGGGGTGGGACTGCAGCATATTCCGTCTCCCACATCCCCTCTTCCCTCCGTTAACCGATGCGTCTGCAGCAATCCAGCGGGACTAGGTGATAATGGACAAATGTCCAAGTTAATCGTGAGGGAGGAGCTCGATATGGCGTCTGCCGATCGTTCCACGTTGTTTATCAATGCGACCATTCTGGATGGCTCGGAGCATATGGAGCCGCAACCCGATATGGCCCTGACTGTTGAGCGCGGCGTCATCACCTGGATGGGGCCGAGTGCTGTGGCGCAGGCGCCCGCGGGTGCCGAGGTTATCGACCTGGGCGGTGCGTATCTCATGCCTGGTCTCATCAATATGCACGTGCACCTGTGCGGCTCGGGCAAGCCTGTCTCGGCCGGCGATGCGGGCGCGCTGATGAAGAAGCTCGATAATCCCGTGGGGCGCGCCATCGTGCGCCATATTCTTAAGGGCAGCGCCCAACAACAACTGGCAAGTGGCGTGACCACGGTGCGCGGCGCGGGCGACCCGCTGTTTGCC